>DATGXU010000317.1:0-19542 GCA_035298685.1 Magnetospirillum sp.
TTCCCGCCGAGTTGATGGTTGCGTCGTCGGCGGCAAGCCAGGGAGGCGGCGATGGCGGCTGAACCCGGCTGGACATGGTTCGAGCCGCCGGCCCCGCCGCCCGGCGACGACCAGCGCCTGAGATTGGCCCGCATCTTCGCGCGCCTGTTCAGTGGCGCCGATGGCGAAACCGCGCTGGCCTATCTGGCCCAGCTCACGACCGAACGCTGCCTGGGCCCCGACGCCTCGGACGCCGCGTTGCGCACGCTCGAGGGGCAGCGCCTGCTGGTGCTGCACCTGCATTCCTTGATCCGTCACGGCCGCGAGGGCCGCTGACCCTTGCCCTTGGGAGAACATGGTCATGCTTTACGAAGATTCTCTGCCCCCGCAGGACGGCGATCTGGGTGACGCCGCGCCGATCCCGGAAAAATTCCGCGACCCGCGCACCGGCGGCATTCGCACCGACGCCCTGCTGCGCGCCTATCTGGAACTGGAACGCCGCATGCACAGCATGGTCAAGGTGCCCGGTCCCGGCTGCTCCGAGGAAGACCAGCAGGCGTTCCGCCGCGCGCTGGGCGTTCCGGAAGGGGCGGACGGCTATCAGATCGTCAGCCGGCACGAATTGCTGGCCAGCGATCCGGGGGTGAACCAGCGCCTGCACCAGGCAGGCTTCACCGCCGACCAGGCGCAACTGGTCTACGATTTGGCGCACGAGTGCGTGCTGCCCCTGCTGGGCCGCATGGCGGACGAATATGACCAGCGCCGGCATCTGGACCGGCTGAAGGACCATTACGGCGGCGACGCCCGCTGGTCGGAAACCGCCCGGCAGGTCTCGGCCTGGGGCAAGGCCAACCTGCCCGAGGAAGTCTATGGCGCGCTGTCCCGTTCGCCGGAAGGCGTGATGGCCATGGAGCGGATGATGGCGTCGGGCGAGCCGGCCATGGGCCGCACTCCTCAGCCCAAGGACGAGGCGCCGTCGGAAGCCGAGCTGAAGCGCATGATGCAGGACCCGCGCTATTGGAAGAAACGCGATCCTGCCTTCATCGACAAGGTGTCGACGGGCTTCAAGCGGCTTTACGGGGAATAGCGGAAAAAGGCGTGCGGCTCCTCCACCCGATAGCGGGGGAGCCGCAGGCTCTTATCGGCGCAGATCGTTCAGGTTCTCGACGCCCAGGCGGCGCAGCGACTCGGTCTTTTCCAGGGCGCGGCGCACCGAGTCCGAAGCCTCGTCGATCATCTTCCTGAGATCGTCCACGTAACGGCGCATGGTGTCGGACACCGTGCGGAATTCCTTTTCGTGGACGCCGGCAGCGGCGGCCTCGATGGCGATGTTGGTGGCGATCGAGTCCGACTGGCTGACCACTTCCTCGACGCCGTGGGCACGGCGCGACAGGTCTTCCACGTTGGTGGACAGGGTGTCGAGCTTGTCCACCAACGCGCGCATGGCGTCGGCGAAGTTGGTGCTGTCGCTGCCGGTGTTTTCCTCGATCTGGCGCAGCTGCTTCAGCTCGTCCTCGATCTGGGTGGACAGGCTGTCGGTGCGCACGCGCTGCTGGTTCATCTCGCCCCGGATCTGGGCCAGGCGGTTGACCAGTTCGCGGGTGTACTGGGTCAGCGCGCGGACGGCGCGTCCCTTGTCGCCGGCACGGCCGGCGGCCAGTTCGGCGTTCAGCGACAGGATGCGCAGGTTTTCCGCCAGCTCGTCCAACTCGCCGAAGGCATGGAATGCCCGGCGGCAATCGGCAAGCAATGCACTGGCCCGCGTTTCGATGCGCTCGGTGCGCAGGGTGCCACTGGTGGTGCGCGTCGCTTGGACAGTCTCGTTCATGACGTTCCGTAAACCCCTTGCCGCCCAGGAATTAAGCCCTTCAGGGCCCTGATCATAACGATTTTCCCCGCAGGCGACAGCGGGAAATTTCACAACTTTCTCGCGCTCCGGTTCCAAGTGCGGCCGTCGAGCGCCGACCGCCCTCCTCCGCGCCGATCGGGCGCGGGGGAGGGACGGGCGATTCCCTCACCCCATTCCGTCCGCCGGAGAACCGGGCCACCGGCCCGGCGGACGTTCTCGCGCCTCGCCGCGGCGGCTCCCGCAAGGGTGGCCAGAACCGCAAGCGGGGCGCCTGTTCCACCCGCAACACAAGGACCACAACCATGTCCGTAAGTGTCATCAACGCCTATTCCAAGGATTACGGCGCCCAGGTCCATGCCGCCTTTCAGCGCCAGGGATCGAAGCTGCGCAACACCGTGCGCACCCGCAACAACGTCACCGGCGCCATCGCCGTGTTCCAGAAGGTCGGCAAGGGCGCGGCCAGCACCAAGGCGCGTCATGGCAAGGTGCCGGTGATGAACGTCGATCACCAGACGGTGGAATGCCAGCTTTACGACTATTACGCCGGCGATTGGCTGGACAAGCTGGACGAATTGAAGGTCGAGCACGACGAGCGCGCCGTGCTGGTCAACGCCGGCGCCTATGCGCTGGGCCGCAAGACCGACGAGCTGATCATCGCCGAGCTGGACAAGTCCACCAACCACGCGCTGGACGCCACCACCGGCCTGACCCGCGACAAGGTGCTGGCCGCCTTTGAAATGCTGGGCGAGGCCGACGTGCCCGACGACGGCGAGCGTACCGCCATCGTCGGCTGGAAGCAGTGGTCGGAACTGCTGCAGATCCCGGAATTCGCCGATTCCGACTACGTGGGTGCCGACGACCTGCCGTGGAAGGGCACCCAGGCCAAGCATTGGCTGGGCACGCTGTGGATGCCCCACTCGGGTCTCAGCAAAAGCGGCAACGTCCGCCGCTGCTTCTGGTTCCACAAGACCGCCGTCGGTCACGCCATCGGTTCCGAGGTGAAGAGCGAGATCACCTATCACGGCGACCGCGCCGCCTGGTTCATCAACAACATGATGAGCCAGGGCGCGGCGCTGATCGATCCGACCGGCATCGTCTCGCTGCGTTGCCTCGAAGCGTAAGGAGGGTTTCATGTCTTATCAGTCCAAGGATCTGTCGGTGCTGGCCTACGCCAACGGCTTCACCCTGTGGCATTACACCACCGTCGACACCGCGCTGACGGTCGACAGCACCGGCTATTTCAACGCCGCCGCCGACATGCTGCGGGCGGGCGACATCGTTATCGCCAACGTCGACACCGACGGCACCCCCAAGGCCGGACTGTTCGTGGTGTCCACCGCCGCGGGCGGCGTGGTCGACGTCAACGACATCACCCAGATCGGCATCACCGACGCCGACTGATCCGTTTGCGTTCTGACGCCGCGCGGGCGGTTCCTTCCCGAGGGGAGGGGCCGCCCGCGCGTTTTTCCCCCGCGCGCGTTTTCCCCGCGCGTTTTTCCAAGGAGTTTCCGCCATGGCGCTGTCGGCCATCGCGCTGTGTTCGCGCGCGCTGCTGAAAATCGGCGCCGCCACCATCGCCTCGTTCGACGAGGGGTCGGCCGAAGCCGAGGTGGCGGCCAATCTATATTCTTCCACCCGCGATGCCCTGCTGTCGTCACACCCGTGGAACTTCGCCACCGGCCAGGTGACGTTGCCGCAACTGGTGGCCCCGCCGGTGGCGGATTACGCCTTCGCCTACCAGTTGCCCGCCGATTTCCTGCGGGCGTTGTCGGCCGGCATGGAGGGGCAGGGGTTTGGCGTGTCGTACCGCATCGCCGAGAACCGTTTGCATGCCGACGCGGACGAACTGGTGCTGACCTACATCTTCCGGCCCGACGAGCGCACTTTCCCGCCGTTCTTCGATCAGGCGCTGATCGCCCGGCTGGCGGCCGAGTTCTGCATTCCGCTGACCGAAAGCACCAGCCGCGCCGAACTGCTGTACCGCCTGGCCGAGGACGAATTCCGCCGCGCCAAGCTGGCCGACGGCCAGCAGGACACGCCCCAGGCGATCACCGATTTCCCGCTGGTGGAGGTGCGGTCATGAGCGTCACCCTGACCAAGACCAACTTCACCGCCGGCGAACTCAGCATGGACATGCTGGGGCGCGGCGATCTGTCCGCCTATGCCAACGGTGCCAAGCGGCTGCGCAACGTGTTCATTTCGCCCGTGGGCGGGGTTTCTCGGCGTGCCGGTTTGCGCTTCGTCGCCCAGGCGCGGGGACCGGGCCGGCTGATCGCCTTCGAATTCAACACCGAGCAGACCTATCTGCTGGTGCTGACCGACCTGCGGGCGGACGTCTACGCCGACGGCGTGTGGCTGACGTCGTTCGCCACGCCGTGGACCGCAGCGCATCTTCGGCAGATCCGCTGGACCCAGACCGCCGACACCCTGCTGGTGGTGCATCCCGACGTGCCACCGCGCCGGATCACCCGCACGTCGCACATCAACTGGTCCATCGTTCCGTGGAGCTTCTACGAGGACGACGGCGTGATCCAGCAGCCCACCCACAAATTCGCCGCCGACGAGGTGACGCTGCAGCCTTCCGCCGTCTCTGGAATCGTGACGCTGACCGCCTCGGCGGCGGTCTTCGTCGAGGGGCATCGGGGGCTGCGGTTCCGTCTGCAGCAAAAGGAGGTGCAGATCACCGACGTCACCTCGCCCACCCAGGCCACCGCCCTGGTGCGCCAGACCCTGGCCAACACCAAGGCCAGCGTGGATTGGGAGGAACAGGCGTTCTCGCTGGTGCGCGGCTGGCCCGCTTCGGTGTGTTTCCATCAGGACCGGCTGGTCATCGGCGGCTCGCGCGATCTGCCCAACCGGCTGTGGCTGTCCAAATCGTCGGACCTGTTCAACTTCGACCTGGGCACCGGCCTCGACGACGAGGCCATCGAGTTCGCCCTGCTGTCCGATCAGGTCAACGCCATCCGCGCGGTGTTCTCGGGGCGCCACCTGCAGGTGTTCACCTCGGGGGCCGAATGGATGGTCACCGGCGACCCGCTGACGCCGTCCAAGATCCAGCTGACCCGCCAGACCCGGGTGGGCTCGCCGGTGGACCGCTATGTGCCGCCGCGCGACGTGGACGGCGCCACCCTTTACGTTTCCCGCGGCGGCAGCGACCTGCGCGAATTCCTGTATGCCGACGTGGAGCAGGCCTATCAATCCACCGATCTGGCCATGCTGGCCAAGCACCTGATGGTGGCGCCGGTGGATCAGGACTACGATTCCGGCCGCCGCCTGTTCCATGTGGTCATGGGCAACGGCACGCTGGGGACGCTGACCATCTACCGTACCGAAAAGGTGACGGCGTGGACGCTTCACGGCACGCTGGGGGCGTTCCGCTCGGTGGCGGTGGTAGAAGGCCGCGTCTACGTGCTGGTGGAACGGCTGGACCGCACCTGCATCGAGGTTTTCGATCCGGCGCTGTCGCTGGACTCGGCCCTGACTGGCGCCGAAGCGGTACCCAAGGCGACATGGAACGGGCTGGGCCACCTGGAAGGCCGACGCGTTCACATTCTCGCCGATGGCGGCGTGCTCGAGGACGCGGTGGTCAGCAACGGCGCCGTCACCCTGAGCGAACCGGCCAAGACCGTGCAGATCGGCCTGGCCTACACCCACGAAATCGAGCCGCTGCCGCCGGTGGTGCAGGCCGCCAGCGGTGCCGGGCCGGGGGCGGTGATGCGGCTGGTCAGGGCGCATTTCCGCGTGCTCGACACCAGCGCGCTGCATATCGACACCGGCAAGGGCCTGACCGCCATTCCGTTCCGCCGCTTCGGCCGCCATCAGTTCGACGCAGCACCGCCGCCATTCTCGGGCGACGTCCAAATTCGCGCCATCGGCTGGCGGCGTGACGCCTTTCAGCCGTTGTGGCGCATCAGCCAGAGCGTGCCGCTGCCCTGCACGGTATTGGCGGTGGAAACCGAAATGAAGGTGGCCCAGTAACTGGAGAACAAAAAGTGACCGAACACATTCAGATCAAGGACCTGGCGCCGACCATCCAATACGCCGCCAACGGTGCGCAAACCGCCTTCACCTTTCCGTTCGCGGTGTTCAAGGAAGCCGATTTGGAGGTTTGGCTGGGCACCACCCAGGTGCATGGCGGTTTCATCCTGTCCGGCATCGGCGATTCCAGCGGCGGCAAGGTGGTGTTCACCGTGCCGCCCCAAGACGGCGAGCGGGTGATCCTGCGGCGGCGCATGGCGCTGGAGCGCTATACCGATTTTCAGACCGACGGCGTCATCCGGGCCAAGTCCCTGAACGACGAGCTGGATTATCAGGTGGCGGCGGTGCAGCAACTGGCCGACGACCTTTCCCGCTGCGTGCAGCGCCCGTTCACCAGCACCAGCAGGGCCAGCCTGATGCTGCCCGAGCCGGTGGGCGGCAGGGCGCTGAAGTGGAGCACCAGCGGCAGCGGCCTGGTGAACAGCACCCAGGACGTGGACCATATTGCCGCCATCGCCGCCGACCATGCCGCCGCCGCCGAGGAATCGCGGCGGGCTGCCGATGCCGACCGGGCCGCCACCGCCGCCGATCGCGCCACCGTGCGCTCGGACCGGCTTCAGGCGACCGACGCGGCGGCGGCCACCGCCGCCGACCGCGAGGCGGTCGCCATCGATCGTGCGGCGGTGACCACCCTGAACTCGCGCGCCCAGACCGCCGCCGCCCTGGCGGAAGCCGCCGCCGACTCGCTGGGCTCGCGGCTGGTGGGGGAAAGCACCTCCAACCTGAGCCTGACGCTTGGCCTCAAGACCCTGAGTGCCGGGCGGGGCAAGGCGTGGGTGGCCGGCATGTCGGTCGTCATCGTCGACGCGGGCCAGCCGCTGCGCAACATGACCGGCACGGTGGTGGAGTACGACCAAGCCTCCGGCCAATTGCAGGTGCAGGTCGAAGACGTCCAGGGCGCCGGCAGTGGCACCTACTGGACGGTGCTGATCAGCGGCCGGCGCGGAGCACCGGGGGCGGGATCGGGCGACATGCGGGCCGAGAACGCCTTGGGTGAAATCGGTGCCCGGGGCGCCGCGGCGGTGCAGATGGCACGCGACAACCTTGGTCTGGCTGCGGTTGCCGTCACCGGTGCCTATAACGACCTGGCGGGAACGCCCGATCTGGGCTCGGCGGCGGCCGCCATGCTGGGGACCCAGGCGGGTCAGGTGCCGACGGCCGAGCAAATCCCCGTATTGGTCAATTCGGTGCCCACCGGCAGCGTCACCGCCTATGTCGCCTCGGTCGCGCCGACGGGCTGGCTGATGTGCAACGGCGCCGAGGTCAGCCGCCTGGCTTATCCCAAGCTGTTCGCGCTGATCGGCGTTCGCTTCGGCGAGGGCGACGGGGTCAACACCTTCAACGTTCCCGATCTGCGGGGCCGCACCCCCATCGGCGCCGGCCAGGGAACCGGCCTGACCGCCCGTCCGCTGGCGGCCAAGGTCGGCGCCGAAACGCACACCCTGGCGGTTTCCGAGACACCGGCGCACAGCCACAACTACACCGTCTACATGCCCGGCGAGATCGGGACCTACGTCTACGGCGTCAGCCGTGGCGACTCCCCCAAGGCTCTGGCGACCACGGCGGTCGGCGGCGGCGAGGCCCACAACAACATGCAGCCTTCGCTGGCCATCAATTTCATCATCAAGACGTGAGGCGGACATGGCTTTGTTCCAACACCATCCCGACGGCATCATCTACATGCGCGGCGAATGCGGCGCCTATGCCGCGTCGCTGGCCGAGTTCCTCGCCGACCTGGAAACCTGCGGGCTGCCGCCCTATGCGGGGCTGCCCGACGGATACCGCGAGCGGCGCTATCTTCCCGGCGTCCTGCACGCCCTTTACACCGCCGACAGCCAGGACGGCGGCGGGCAGTGGGGCGAAGGCGACGCCTATATCGCGGCCATTGCCGAGTTGTCGGCGGCCGCTGCTTGCCGACTGGCGGTTTCGCCATGAATGTGGGCGGTAACGGCCAACCCGCCGCCGACGACCTGCGCCGGCTGGTTCATGGCGCGTTGCCGGAACGCATCCGGTTCGCCTTGGCCGCCTACCAGCGTTTCACCGCCGACGAACCGCCGTCCGACGCCAAGGGCTTTGCCGCCTGGCACGCGGCGGCCAAGGCGGCGCTGGCGCACATGGAGGTACTGGTCAAGCTGCTGCGCTGGGCCGAGGGCGGCAGCGAGGCGGACGCCGAGCCCGAGGACGGGCTGGACCGCTTGCTGCGTCAGGCACGCACCGCGCTGGACCAGTTGGACGAGGGCGAGGACGACTGATCGCCCGCAGCCGCGAGGACCCGTCCATTTCATTCATACCGGTCGGCCGTTGATATGACTCGCCGCAGGTGCCGTGGCCGACCGGCAAGCCCGAGCGGCGCCTGAGCCCCACCGTCTCGGCATGAACTGAGCCAACGGATCAGTTCATTGGCCGGGCGGTATCACAGCCAAAGGAGGTCCCCATGCACGGCCCGCCCCGGGAGGTCGGCCCATGACCCGCGTCGACTTTCCCGAATTCATCTGGGTGTGGAACGCCAAGCTGGGCCAGGGCACGCCGCGCCATCACCTGCGCATGGCCCGCTGGCTGGCCGCGCGCTGGCGTGGGCACGAGCGGGAAATGCTGCTGATGGCGTTCCGCTCCAGCGGCAAATCCACCATCGTCGGCCTGTTCTGCGCCTGGGTGCTGATGCTCGACCCCAATCTGCGCATCATGGTGCTGGCCGCCGATTTCGCCCTGGCGAAAAAGATGGTGCGCAACGTCAAGCGCATCATCGAACGCCACCCACTCACGGCGGGGCTAAAGCCGCCCCGGCGCGAGCACTGGGCCAGCGACCAGTTCACCGTCAACCGCCCCGGCGAGTTGCGCGATCCTTCGATGGTGGCCAAAGGCATCGGCGCCAACATCACCGGGTCGCGTGCCGAAATCATCATCTGTGACGACGTGGAGGTGCCCAACACCTGTGACACCGCGCCCAAGCGGGCCGATCTGCGCGAACGCCTGAGCGAGATCGAGTACGTGCTGGTGCCGGGGGGCGCCCAGCTTTATGTGGGCACGCCCCATTCCTATTACACCATCTATGCCGCCGAGCCCCGGATGGAGGCGGGCGAAACCCGGCCGTTCCTGGATGGTTTTGCCAGGTTGGAAATCCCTTTGGTCGACGCCAAGGGCGCCAGCGCCTGGCCCGAACGCTTTCCCGCCGACAAGGTGGCCGGCATCCGGCGCCGCACCGGTCCCAACAAGTTCGACAGCCAGATGATGTTGAAGCCGGTGAACATCGCCGACGGTCGGCTCGATCCCGATCGCCTGCGGCTGTACGATGGCGACCTGGTCTATGCCGAAGGCAACGGCCAGCCGGTGCTGTCGCTGGGCGGCAAGCGGCTGGTGTCGGCGTCGTGCTGGTGGGATCCCGCCTATGGCGCGCCGGGGAAGGGCGATTCTTCGGTGGTGGCGGCTTTGTTCACCGATGCCGAGGGCGGCTATTGGCTGCACCGGGTGCGGTATCTGGAACACGACCCCGCCCAGACCCAGGTGGACGAGGCCACGCAGATGTGCCGCCAAGTGGCGGCGTTCGCGCGCGAGCTTTACCTGCCGGCGGTGACCCTGGAAAGCAACGGCCTGGGGCGTTTCCTGCCCGGGCTGCTGCGGCGTGAGCTGGCGGCGGCGGGCATTCCGTGCGCCGTGGTCGAGGTTCATTCCAGCCGGGCCAAGGATCAGCGCATCGTCGACGCCTTCGACGCGGTGCTGGCGGCAGGCGCGCTTGGTGCCCATCGCAGCGTCTGGTCCACCCCGTTCATCACCGAAATGCGCGAGTGGCTGCCGGGCGGCAAAGGCCGCGACGACGGCCTTGACGCCGTTGCCGGCTGCCTGCTGTCGCAGCCGGTGCGCCTGGGCCGGCCCGCCGCCGCTTTGGGCGAACGGCGGGAATGGCGGCCCGGCGGCGGCGGGTTGAAGGCTCACATCGAATTCGAAGTTTGAAGGAGAACAAAAATGGACCATTGGAGCATCAGTCTGGCGTGGTGGATCACCGCGGTGGAGCTGCCGGCCCTGGGGGGGCTGTTCCTGATGATCTGGCGCGGCCGTTCCGAGGTCGACGATCGCATGGACGAGCTGGACCGCAAGGTCGAGGTCGCCGGCAGCCAGCTGCGCGAGGCCCTGGCCGCCTACAAGCTGGAAGTCGCCAAGACCTACGCCACCACCGGCACGCTCAAGGACGTCGAACGTCGCCTGACCGAACATCTGGTGCGCATCGAAGCCAAGCTGGACGCCGTCAGCGGCGCGGGAGCGCGGGCATGAGCGAGCCGATCCTGATCATCGACACCGTGCCCGATGCCGAATCGCAAACCGTCCCGGTACGGCCGGGCTCGCCCGCCGACATCCTGGCCCGCACCCTGTGGGGCGAGGCGCGCGGCGAGCCGGTGCGCGGCATCGAGGCGGTGGCGGCGGTGGTAATGAACCGCGTCCGCCGGGGCGGCTGGTGGGGCTGCACGGTGGAAGCGGTGTGCCGCAAGCCCTATCAGTTTTCCTGCTGGAACCAGAACGACCCCAACCGGGCCAAGCTGGAACGGGTGGACGAAACCGACCGCATGTTCCGCATCTGCCTGCGTATCGCCCGCCGGGCCATCGCCGGCAGCGTGGACGACCCGACGCTGGGTGCCACCAATTACCACGTGCGCGGCATGGTGCCGGCCTGGGCCCGTGGGCGCGATCCCTCGGCCGAGATCGGCAACCATCTGTTCTACAACGACGTGGGGTGACCGCCATGCCCACATTGGCAACCATTCTCGGCTTTGGCGGCGACACCGTCGCCAAGCCCATCGAGGCCCTGGGGACGGTGTTCGACCGTCTGTTCACCAGCGACGAGGAGCGCCTGCAGGCTCAGGCGGTGCTGGACAAGCTGCGCCAGCACCCCGACGAATTGCAGGTGGAACTGAACAAGATCGAAGCCGCCAGTTCGTCGGTGTTCGTCGCCGGCTGGCGGCCGGCCATCGGCTGGGTCTGCGCCGCCTCGCTGGCGGTGTATTTTATTCCGCGCTTCGTGGTCGGCACCTCCATGTGGTGCGCCGCCGCGTGGGGCCAGAGCACCCTGCCGCCCATGCCGGAAATGGGCATCGGCGACATCATGGGGCTGGTGGGCTCGCTGCTGGGCATGAGCTGGCTGCGGACCGCCGAAAAAAAGGCCGGGGTGGCGCGCTGACGCCGCGCCACCCCGGCCCGCCGCGATCAGGCGGTCAGCAGGGCCGCCAGCTCATCCTTGATCCTGGCCACCGGCGAGGTGAAATCGTCGGGGGTGGGCTGGCGGAACAGCTTCATGGTCGGATACCACGCGCAGGTGTCGCCCTCGTCCAGCCAGCGCCAGTCCGAGACATAGCGCAACAGCACCCAGGTGGGCCGGCCAAGGGCGGCGGCCAGATGGCACGGCGCGCTGTCGATGGTGACGATCAGGTCAAGCTCGGCCATGGCGGCGGCGGTGTCGGCGAAACTTTTCAGATGCGGCGCCAGATCGCGCACCAGATGGTCGACGCCCAGCCGCTGCAGGTCGGCGGCGCGGTCGCCCATCTGCAGGTTCCAAAAGGCCACGCGCGGTTCTTCCATCAGCGGCAGCAACGTCTCGAGCGCCCACGAACGGTCGCGCGGCACCGTCTTGCCGGCCCACACCAGACCGACGTTCAGGCGGGTTCCCGGCGGGCGGCCCAACGGGCGCGCCAACCGCCGCGGCGACTTCAGATAGGCGGCCGGCGCCGGCAGGGTGTCCCAGGTGACGCCCAGCAGCCAGGCCAGGCTCATCATCGGCGCCCACAAATCGTATTGGGGCAGGGGGGCCTGCTTGGCGATCACGCCTTCCACGCCGGGGATGGCGGCGAACAGATCCATCAGTTCCGGCTGGCATTCGACGATCACCTTCGCGCCGTGCTGGGCGACGATCGGCAGGAAGCGGGCGAATTGCAGGGCGTCGCCAAAGCCCTGTTCTGCGGCGATCAGCACACGCTTGCCGGACAGCGGCGCCCCCGGACGCCAGCGTTCGCCGGGCAGGTCGCGCCGCTGGGTGCGCGACAGGCCCCAGCGCGCCTCGTAGCCGGCGAAGCCCTTGGCATAATCCTTGAGGTACAGATCGGTCAGCGCCACGTCCCAGGCGTATTCGGCGTTGTCGGGATCGCTTGCGAACAGGGCGGCCATGCGTTCGCGCGCTTCGAGGTGGCGGCGGCGGTCGCGGATCACCAGGGCCAGATTATAGGCAAAGGAACGCTGGCCGGGCTCGGCGGCGGCGGCCTTGGCCAGATGGGCTTCGGCTTCCTCGAGCCGGCCGGCGGCGCGAAGCGCGTTGCCCATGTTGGAATGCAGGCCGGCATCGTTCGGGTTCAGCGCGATGCCGCGCTGATAGCTGGCGATGGCGGCCTCGACCCGGCCCAGGCGGCGCAGGGCGACACCCAGGTTGGAATGGGCCTGCGGCATGTCGGGTGCCAGCAAGGCGGCCTGGGCAAAGCCCTTGGCGGCGGCTTCGGGATTGCCGGCGCTCCAGGCGCGGGCGCCCTCGCTCAGGGCTTTGGTTGCTTCGGCGCGCACGCGGTCTTCGGTGATCTCGGTCATGGCTCCCCCCAAGGATGCAGCCGAGTTTTCCCAATCTTTGCGCGAAGGTGCAAGTGTCAAAACCTTGCAGGGATTGTTCCGGGGTCTTTCCTGGGCTACAGTTTCCCCATCCGAAGCCAGCACCCCGGGGGAACCGAGTGATGAGTGCCGAGCAGGAAAAGATCGAGGATTTGGCGTACCGGTTGTGGCAGGACGCGGGAAGCCCCCACGGCCGCGATCAGGAATTCTGGTTTGCCGCCGAGGCCGAGGTGAAGGCGGCCAAGCCCGCCAAGGCGCCGGCCAAGCCGAAGGCTGCGGCCACGCCCAAGGCCGAACCGAAGGCCAAGGCCGCGCCCAAAGCCAAGGCCGCGCCCAAGCCGAAGGCGGCTGCCAAGGCCAAGGCCTAGAAGGCGACGAAAAACGCCTTTCCGGGGCTTTCTTCCTTATTTTCGTCATGCGCGGGCTTGACCCGCGCATCCACGCGTTGCCGCCTATGCCTTTGATTTAAAAGGGATTTGTGCGGAGTAACGTGGATGGCCGTGTCAAGCACGGCCATGACGAGAGGACAGCCGGCCCATACGGAGAGTTTCCGGCTACATCCAGCCCTTGCGCTTGAACAGCCAGAACGGCACCAGCGCCGCCACCACCATCAACAGCAACGCCGCCGGATAGCCCCAGGGCTGATCCAGCTCGGGCATGTGGTGGAAGTTCATGCCGTAGATGCTGGCCACCAGGGTGGGCGGCATCAGCAGAACCGCCATCACCGAAAACAGCTTGATGATGTGGTTTTGCTGGATGTTGATCATGCCCAGCGTGGCATCCAGCAGGAACGCCACCTTGTTGGCCAGGAAGGTGGCGTATTCGGCCAGCGACTGCAGGTCGCGGCCGATGGTCTTCAGCCGCGCCCGCGCATCGGCCACGCCCAGGGCGCCGTCGGGCAGGAACGCGATGATGCGGCGCAGGCCCATGATGGTGTCGTGCGCCTTGGACTGCAGATCGCCGCCACGGCCGATGGTGCGCAGCATCAATTCCAGCTCGCGTGAACTCGAGCGGCGGCGCTGCCGGTTGGGGTGATGGAAGATGCGGTGCGAAATGGCGTCCTGTTCCGAGGCGATGCGTTCCAGTACGTCGGCCAGCCGGTCGACCATGCCTTCCATCAGCGCCAGCATCAGTTCCCCGCCGTGGGAAACGATGGGGTGGGCGCGGCCCAGCCGTTCCATGTACACCGCCACCGCCTGCGGCGTGCCATAGCGCACCGTCACCAGCCGGTTGCCGGCCAGGATGAAGGTCAGGGCGATGTTTTCGGGATTCATTCCCGTCGAATTGGTCAGCACCGGCGCGGTCATGGTCAGCCGGTCGCCGTCGCGCGACAGTCGGCTGGATGCCTCGATCTCCTGCATTTCCTCGCGCGTGGGCACGTCCCAGCCCATCAGCATCTCGACGGCGTGTTCCTCGTCGGGCGTCGGCGACAGCAGGTCGATCCACAGCGCGTCGGCGGCCAGAATTTCCGGCCCGCCTTGCAGCAATCGCCCATCAGCGGTGTACAGCGTAATCATGGCCGGCCATGGTGGGCCTGGGGCGGCACGGAATCAAGCCCCGCGCTATTGCGCGGCTTCCGCCAGCTCGCTGTCGGCGTGGGCGGCACGCGGCGGTTCCAGCGCCGGGGTGGCCGTGGCCGGCTGCGATCCCTTGCGGATCAGGTGGCCTTCCAGATGGCCGCCGGCCTCGATCTCCAGCGTCTCGTGGGTGATGTCGCCGAACACCTGGGCCGATTTGGCGATGGTCACCGAGCCGGCGATGATCCGGCCGTTCATCTGGCCATGAATGCGCACGCTGTCGGCGGTAACCTCGCCGGTGATGCGGGCACCTTCGCCCACCACCAGACGATGGCAGGTGATGTCGCCTTCGATCTGGCCGTCGATCTGCATCTCGCCCTGGGTGATGATGTCGCCGACGATGCGCACATCCGCGCCGATGATGGAAAGCGGGGTGAGGCCGCGGCCGGAAGCGGCCTGCCCACCCTTACCGATTTTTCGCAGCATCACGACCTACCGAAATGAATTTGATGGGATCCTTGGCGTTGTCCGACACCCGGACTTCGTAATGCAGGTGGGCGCCGGTGGACCGCCCGGTGTTGCCGACCAGGCCGATGACGGTGGCGCGGTTGACGCGCTGACCTTCCTTGACCTTGATCCGCGACAGGTGGGCATAGCGGGTGCTGACGCCGTTGCCGTGGTCGATCTCGATCGTGTTGCCATAGCGGTCCCACGGTTCGGCCAGGGTGACGGTGCCTTCGCCGGTGGCATAGACCGGCGTGCCGATGGGGGCGCCGAAATCCAGGCCCTCGTGGATGGCCGAGCGGTGGTTCAGCGGGTCGGCGCGGGTGCCGAAGCCGCTGTTCAGCTCGAACTCGCCATGGATGGGCACGGCCAGCGGCAGGCGCTGCATGGCGGCCTTCATGCCGTTCCAATGCTGCATGCGTTCCATCAGCGAGCTCATGACGAACGCGTCGCCCTGGTCGCCATGGGCGGGAATGAACGGGCCGCCCTGGCCGGGCGAACGCTTGGGCTGGACCAGTTGGCCGGCGTCGATGCCCAGGCGGGAAATCTGCTGTTCGGTCCGGCTGATGCGGTTGGCGGCGTCGGCGGCGGTCTGCTGGGCGGCGCGGGTATAGGACAGGCGCAGCCGATCCAGCGATTCCTCGAGCCGGCGCACCTGATCGCGCATGGCCTTGGCTTCGGTGCCGCCGGGCTGGCTGTCGTCGTCATAGGCCGGTTCGGTGACCAGGCGCGCCTTGGCGCCGCCGCGTGCCAGCTTGGCCCCCGGCGGGTCCTTGGCCAGGCTGTCCGACGATTCGGCCAGGGTCACCAGATTGCCGTGCACCACCTCGACCTCGTGGGCCACTTCCCCCACCAGCTTTTCGGCCGAGGCCAGACGCACCTGGGCGGCGCGGGTGGATGCCAGCATTTCCTCAAGCTCGCGTTCGCGTTCGGCGAAGCGGTCGGGCTGCTGCACCAGGGCGGTGGTGGCGATGCCTGCCCACAGGGCCATGGCGGCCGCACCCGCCAGCAGGGCCAGCTGGTGTCCATGCCGGATGGTGAACTGGTCGGCTCGGCCGTCGCGGCGGCGGACGAACACCTGCCAGTCCGGCAAGGCATGCGCCAGCTTGCTGCGAAAGCTGTTGGTCCGCCCATCCCCCATGAGCGATTTAGACTTCCATTCCGCCACTGTCATTTCCCCTGCCGGTTGCGGATTGGCAATGCACTTTAGGCGGGTCGCAGTGTATCCGGACGGGGGACGTTAATCTATAGGTAATAACTCCCGACGATCGGTGCATTCGAATTCGTTGATGTATGGCGGGTTCAGCGGCCTTCCCGCCGCCACGCCGCCAGCAGGCCGCCCACCACCAGCGCCAGCAGCGCCAAAGCGGGCAGCAACGACACTTCGCGCACGCCGGTCACCGTGTGGTCGCCGCGCGCCACCAGCCCCGCCCAGTCGCGCCCGACGGCGGCGTGGGCGTCCGTGACCCGGCGGAAGTCGGGCACGCCCCCGTCGGCGAGGAAACGGACCGAGCCGCCCGCATTTTGCGCCACCGGCGCCAGAACCTCGGCGGTGGCGGTCAGTTCGGCATCTTCCAGCGGTGACAACGTGCCCGAGGCGGCGATGGCGGTATGCTCGCCGTCCTCGACCCGCCACAGGCCCGGCAGTCCGATGGTCATGGCGGCGGTGGCGCGGCCGTCGGGGTGGTCCTCCAGCGTCAGCGCGCGGGTGCTGCCGTCGGGGGCGGTGACCGACACCGTTTCCGGCGGCGGCGCCAGCGAGCGGCGCACCACCTCCAGCCGGTCGCCCTTGATGTCGGCGGTCAGCGATTCCTCTTCCAGCTCGGGTTCCTTCATCAGCCAGTGGGCCAGGCGGCGCAGCAATTCGTCGTGCGGCCCGCCGCCTTCAAAGCCGCGCGCCCACAGCCAGATGGTGTCGGACAGCACCTGGGCGACGCGGCCTTCGCCCACCTTGTCCAGGATCAGCAGCGGGCGGTTGTCGGCGCCGGCCAGGATGACGCTGCCGCGATGCTGGACCACCGCCACCTGCCGCATCCATTCACCCCATTGCCCGTCGCCGGGCAGGGCGGCGGTCACCGGATGGCGGCGTCCCAGATCGGTGACGCGCGGCACGAACGGCTGATCGACCAGGGTGCCGGTGGGCTCGGCCGGCAACGCGGCGCCCAGCGGCGAATCGTAAAGGCCGCCGGCTTCGGCGAATTCAGGCCCGGCGGCGGCCAACAGCGCGCCGCCCCGTTTCACGTAATCCACCAGCGCCTGATAATAGGCCCCGGCCAGCACGCCGCGCCGCCGGTAGCGGTCGAACACCACCAGATCGAAATCGTTCAGCTTTTCCTCGAACAGTTCGCGCACCGGAAAGGTGATCAGCGCCAGTTCGCGGATGGGGGTGCGGTCGTCCTTTTCCGGTGGCCGCAGGATGGTGAAGTGCACCAGATCCACCGACGGGTCGGCCTTCAGCAGGTTGCGCCAGGCTCGCTCGCCCGCATGGGGCTCGCCCGAGACCAGCAGCACCTTCAACCGGTCGCGCACGCCCGAAAGCCCCAGGGCGGCGCGGTTGTTGTCGAGCGACAATTCGCCCGGTCCCGCCTCGGCCGCCAGCTCGACCACGGTGGTGCCGGCGTGGGACACCGGGATTTCGACGGTGCTTTCGCGGTTGGCGGGGAATGGGGCGTTGAGATAGGGGCGGCCGTCCACCCGAATGTCCACGACCACCCCGCCGGCGAAGCCCGGGTCCTCGACCTTCAGGCCGATGGTGGCGGTCTTGCCGACCATGGCGTAGCCGGGGGTGCGGGTCAGCACCAGACGGCGGTCGCGTTCGCCGCGCTTGCCGGTGATCAGGGCATGCAGCGGCGCCCCCAGCTCCTTGCCCTTGTCGGCGGGAACGTCGTGGACGCGGCCGTCGGTGATCATCACCACGCCGGCCAGCCGGCGGCGCGGCACATCGGCCAGGGCGCGGTCGGCGGCGGCGAACAGGCGGGTGCCGTCGTCGCCGGCGCCGCCCACCCGTTCCACCCGCACCTCGAGATTGGGCAGGCGGGCCAGCTTGGCGCGCAGTTCGGCCAGCGCCCCTTCGGTCTGCGCACGGCGGTCGCCGATGCGTTGCGACGCCGAATCGTCCACCACCACCAGGGCGATTTCCGGTAGCGGGCGACGGTCCTCGGTGACCAGCCGGGGGTCCAGCAGAGCCAGCAGCACCATTGCCAGCGGCAGCAGCCGCAGCCAGGCCCCGCGGGCGCGGCGGGCCAGCGCCAGCCCCCACGCCGCCAGGGCCAAGGCCGCCAGCGCCGCCAGCCAGGGCCACGGCAGCATGGGCGACAGGGTGATGGTGGACAGCGACGTCATCGGCCCAGACGCTCCATGATGGCGGGCAGGTGAACCTGATCGGCCTTGTAATTGCCGGTCAGCGCGTACATCACCAGATTGACCCCGAAACGATAGGCCAGCTCGCGCTGGCGTTCGCCCCCCGGCACGGCGGCGAACATCGGCCGGCCGGCCCGATCCACCGCCCAGGCGCCGGCCCAGTCGGCGGCGCCCACCACCACCGGCGACACGCCGTCATTGGTGGTGCCTTGGCCGTCGGCGATCCATACCGTGCCGCCGGCGAAGCGGCCGGGCATTTCCTTCAGCAGATAGAACGACCGGGTCAGAACGTGATCTTCGGTCATCTGACCCAGCGGCGGCACGGCCAGCCGCTGGGTCAGCTGGCGCAGGCGGGTGTCGTCGGTCATGCCGATGCCGTCGCCCAGGGCGCCGGTGTCCATGACGATCAGGCCGCCCACCCGCATATAGGCGTTCAGCTTTTCGGCGGCCTTGGCGCTGGGGGGCGCCTGGGTCGCCGTCACCGGCCAGTACAGCAGCGGAAAGAACAGCACCGGGTCGCTTTCCAGGTCCACCCCCATGGGCTCGCCCAGCACGGCGGTCGACCGCTCGCCGATGACGCGGCTCAGCGCCGCCAGCCCGGCGGCGCTTTTGCCGTCGACGGTGGCGTCGCCGCTGCGCACATAGGCCAGCCGCGTCTGCAACACCGCCGCCTGGGCGAAGCTGTCTGCCGCGTGGACGTCAGGGGCAAAGGCCAGCAGCAAAGCGGCAACGGCGCCGCCGCGCAGCAATCCCCGCAGTCCCAGGGCGATCAGCAGATCCAGCGCCAGCAGCACCAGCGCGGCGGCCAGCAGGCCGGGGCGCAAATCCCGCTCGGCGCCATGGCCGTCAAGGGTGGATTGCGTCACCCCCGAGGGTGGCGACAGCGCCGCCGGGTGCCCCAGGGCGGGGGCCAGGTTCAGCGCGACGGTGCCGCCGCCCTGGCCGTACAGGCCGGGCGGATGGCGCGGCCCCGGCACGATGGTGGCGGGATCGCCGCTCAGCGCGGCAGCGGCTGGGGGCGGATCGCCCAGCCGGCCGAAGCCGTCCAGCACCCTGGCCGGCGGCAGGCTGGCGGTGTTGCCGTTGGTTGCCACGCCCACGCCCGCCGACAGGTCCACCAGCCGCTTCAGCATGTCGACGAACAGCCCCGACAGGGCAAGGTTGCTCCACGAGGCGTTGGCGCTGGTGTGCACCAGCACCACCCAGCCCTTGCCCTTGCGGGCGCCGGTGACCAGCGGGGTGCCGTCGGCCAGCCGCGCCCAGGTATGTTCGCCCAAATCCAGCGTGGGTTCGGCCAGCACCTGGGCGTTCACCGTCACCTCGGCCGGGATCGCCAGGCCGGCGAACGGGCCATCGGCCGGGAACGGCGCCAGCGCCTGGGGGTTGGTCCACGACATGGCGCCGCCCAGGGTGCGCCCGCCGCCGCGCAGCCGCACCGGCAGCAACGGATCGGGCTGGGCGCCGCCGGCGGCCTGGGCCAGCAACGGCCCGGCGAACCGCACCAGCACGCCGCCGCCCTCGATCCATTTTTCCAGGCGATCGGCGGTGGTGCCCAGCACCGCCGGCACGTCGGCCAGCATCAGCACCGCCATCTCGCCGCCCAGCAATTCCGAGATTTCGCCGCGCCGCAGATCGGCGCTGGGGGCCAGCGCCCGTTCCACATAGGTCAGCTGCCCCAGCAGCGGCGCGCCGCCGCTGTCGTCGCCGGCCAGTCCCACC
>DATGXU010000318.1:0-16667 GCA_035298685.1 Magnetospirillum sp.
GGGGACGGTGCCGCCGGTGGCGCCGCCGCGCCCGTTCACGCCGGCCGACATCGCCGATCGCCCGGCGCTGCCGCCCAACCCGCAGCCCTTGGGCATCCCCGCGCCGTCAGCCGTCCCCGCCCCGCCCGCAGGCGGCGGCGCCTATCCGCTGAACGACGGCTTCACCCTGCCGCAGGGCAGCTGGGGCGACCACTTCCAGGATTGAGGCGCAGCCCGTTCCAGCGGTCGAAGCGGGCGCCGGAAAACGGAAAGGCCCGCCGGGAAACCGGCGGGCCTTCTTGTTCGCGGCAAGAGAACCGGGGTTTAGCCCCGGCGCTCCAACAGCTTTTCCTTGATGCTGCCGATAGCCTTGGCCGGGTTCAGACCCTTGGGGCAAGTCTTCGTGCAGTTCATGATGGTATGGCAACGATACAGCTTGAACGGGTCCTCGAGAGCGTCCAGACGCTCGCCGGTGAACTCGTCGCGGCTGTCGTGGATCCAGCGCGCCGCCTGCAACAGGATCGACGGGCCGAGATACCGTTCACCGTTCCACCAGTAGCTGGGGCACGAGGTCTGGCAGCAGAAGCACAGAATGCACTCCCACAGGCCGTCCAGCTTTTCGCGCTCTTCCGGGGACTGCAGACGCTCGCCGTCCGGCGGGGTCGGCGACTGGGTCTGCATCCACGGCTTGATCGAAGCCAGCTGGGCATAGGGCACGGTCAGGTCGGGGATCAGGTCCTTGACCACCGGCATATGCGGCAGCGGGTAGATCTTGGCGTCGCCCTTGATGTCCTCGATGGGCTTCAAGCAGGCGAGCGTGTTGGTGCCGTCGATGTTCATGGCGCACGAACCGCAGATGCCTTCACGGCAAGAGCGGCGGAAGGTCAAGGTCGAGTCGATCTCGTTCTTGATCTTCAGCAGGGCGTCCAGAACCATCGGGCCGCAATGATCCAGATCGATCTCGTACGAGTCCAGACGCGGGTTGGAACCCGAATCGGGGTCGTAGCGATAGATCTTGAACACCTTGACGTTCTTGGCGCCGGGGGCGGCCTTGTGGGCCTTACCGGGCTGAACGCGGGAGTTGGCGGGCAGGGCGAATTCAACCATGGCTGTCTCTCCTTACCCTTGCCTTAGTACACGCGCTTCTGCGGCTTGATGTACTCGACCTCGTCGGTCAGCGTGTAGGTGTGCACCGGGCGATAATCCAGGGTCACCTTGCCGTCCTTCACCGTGGCCAGGGTATGCTTCTGCCAGTTCACGTCGTCACGCTCGGGGAAGTCCTCGTGAGCATGAGCGCCGCGCGATTCGTGGCGGGCTTCGGCCGAAACGATGGTGGCGAGCGCGCAGTCCATCAGGTTTTCCAGCTCGAGCGCCTCGACCAGATCCGAGTTCCACACGGTGGAACGGTCGTTGATCTTGATCTGCGGCAGGGTCGAGGCGACCTGGCTGAGCTTTTCGACACCTTCGGCCAGCGACTTGGACGTGCGGAACACCGCGGCGTCCATCTGCATGGTCTTCTGCATGGCCAGACGGATTTCGCTGGTGTGCAGCGAGCCGTTGGCGTTGCGCAGACGGTCGAAGCGGGCGACGGCGTTGTCGCCGGCATCCTTCGGCAGCGGCTTGTGGGCGGTGCCGGGCTTCAGGGTCTCCTGGCAACGCAGGGCGGCGGCGCGGCCGAACACCACGATGTCCAGCAGCGAGTTGGTGCCCAGGCGGTTGGCGCCGTGGACCGACACGCAGGCGGCCTCGCCGATGGCCATCAGGCCCTCGACGGTGGCGTCGGGGTTTTCCGCGGTCGGACGCAGCACTTCGCCGTACACGTTGGTCGGGATACCGCCCATGTTGTAGTGCACGGTCGGCAGCACCGGGATCGGCTCCTTGGTCACGTCCACGCCGGCGAAGATCTTCGCCGTCTCGGAAATGCCCGGCAGACGCAGCTCCAGGGTCTCGGCGCCCAGGTGCTCGAGGTGCAGGTAGATGTGGTCGTTTTCCTTACCGACGCCACGGCCCTCGCGGATTTCCATGGTCATGGCGCGCGACACCACGTCGCGGGAGGCCAGGTCCTTGGCGGTGGGGGCATAACGCTCCATGAAGCGTTCGCCGGCCGAGTTGGTGACATAGCCACCCTCGCCGCGGGCGCCTTCGGTGATCAGGCAGCCCGAACCGTAGATGCCGGTGGGATGGAACTGCACGAACTCCATGTCCTGCAGCGGCAGGCCGGCGCGGGCGACCATGCCGTGGCCGTCGCCGGTGCAGGTGTGCGCCGAGGTGCACGAGAAGTAGGCGCGGCCGTAACCGCCCGAAGCCAGCACCACCTTGTGGGCGCGGAAACGGTGCAGGGTGCCGTCGTCCAGGTTCCAGGCCATGACGCCGCGGCAGACGCCGTCTTCCATGATCAGGTCCAGGGCGAAGTACTCGACGAAGAACTCGCACGAATGCTTCAGCGACTGGCTGTACAGGGTGTGCAGGATGGCGTGGCCGGTGCGGTCGGCGGCGGCGCAGGCGCGCTGAACCGGGGCTTCGCCGAAGTTGCGCATGTGGCCGCCGAACGGGCGCTGGTAGATCTTGCCCTCGGGAGTGCGCGAGAACGGCACGCCGAAATGCTCGAGCTCGTACACCGCCGGCACGGCCTCGCGGCACATGTATTCGATGGCGTCCTGGTCACCCAGCCAGTCCGACCCCTTGACGGTGTCGTACATGTGCCACTTCCAATTGTCCTCGGCCATGTTGCCGAGCGACGCGCCGATGCCGCCCTGGGCGGCCACGGTGTGCGAGCGGGTGGGGAACACCTTGGTGATGCAGGCGGTCTTGAAGCCGGCGACACCCATGCCCATGGTGGCGCGCAGGCCGGCGCCGCCGGCGCCGACGACCACCACGTCGTAGGTGTGGTCGATGATCTTGTAGGCAGCCATAGTCGTCAGACTCCGACAGCGACTTTGAGGATCGACACCGTCGTGTAGACGGCGAGGAAGGCGGCGACCAGCTTGGTGGCGACCAGGGTGCCGAACTTGACGCCCTCGCCATGCACGTAGTCCTCGACCACCATCTGCACGCCCAGCTGGGCGTGATAGATGACCATCAGGATGGTCAGCACGAACATGGAGGCGTTGAACGGAGCGGACAGCCAGCCCTTGAAGGTGGCGTAGTCGGCGCCGTGCAGGCCGATCAGCGAGATGACGAACCAGAGCGACAGCGGGATCAGGCCGACGGCGGTCACCTGGGTGCCCCAGTGGTGGCTCACGCCTTCCTTGGCGGAACCGAGGCCGCGGGCGCGGCCGATGGGATTACGCAGGGTCATGTTATTCCCTCCCTCAGAGCACGACGGCGATCCAGGTGACCACCGTCAGCACGGCGGTGACACCCAGCGACACCTTGGCCGAGGCGTAGGCCTGCGGCAGCTCGAAGCCCCAGCCCGAGTCCCACAACAGGTGGCGGACGCCGTGACCGAGGTGGAAGAACAGGGCGACGCTCCAGCCGAGCAGCAGGAGATAGCCGATGGGCGAGCCAAACAGGCTCTGGGCGGCGGCAAACGCCGCCGGGCCGGAAGCGGCGGCACCCAGCCACGCGGCAAGCGCGACCAGACCGACCACCAGGGCGACGCCGGTGATGCGGTGGGTGATGGACATCAGCGCCAGCAGAGGCAGCCGATAAATCTGAAGATGTGGGGAAAGCGGCCGGTTGCGCGTGGTCATGGCAATAAGCCCCCAAGACGGTCGATGACAGGCCAAAAAAGGCCCAAATGCGGCAATGGGGCAAGTGTTTAGCTGTTGGTGCCCCCCGAGTCAACGAGGCGATGCCACACTTTCTGGCAGGTTGCGCCAACACCACCCCACCCGCACGGGTAGGCCCACCCCCTCCCCGATCAGCGAAAGGGGCGGTTTGCCTGACTTTTTGTTAATGTTGCGGCGAAAGTGCCACATCTAACGGCAACACGGCTTAGTCAGCTTTTCGCGGCAGCCGACATGCGTGTTCCGGTGGGCCGGTATGCGTGCGGCGCATTCCTGGCAAGATTACCGGCGGCAGGAACGCGGAACGGCGGCGCCTGTCACAGCGCCGCCGCCCCCGGTTTCACGTCACCTCACGCCCCCCCAAACCCGTCGCCGGGCGGGGGCAAGGTCACTTCCAATCCGACACGCCGTAGCGGTCGAGAATCTGCTTCAGGCGGCCCGAGGCGCGCATGTCGGCGATGCCCTTGCCCAGGATCTGGGCGTATTCCTTGGACTTGGGATTGGCCGGCGAGAAGGCGATGTAGATGTCGCTGGGATCGACCGAGCCGGCGAACTCCACCTTGTCGGCCAGGCCCATCTGCGCCAGCTTGTAGGCCAGCACCGGCTTGGCGTCCACGGTCGCGTCGACGCGGCCAGCCACCAGCTTTTTCAGGTTCATTTCCAGCGCGTTGTCGCCGCCGACCATGTCGAACCGGGCCGGGTTCTTGGAATTGGCGTTGACGTAGTCGCCGATCTCGCCCGAATAGGAATAGCCCTGGATGCCGGCCAGCTTGATCTTCTCGAGCGAGGCCACGCCCATGTACTTCCAGGCGCCGCCCTTCTTGACCACGAAGGTGTTGTCGATCACCGCGACACTCTGGTCGGGGAACACGAAGTCGGCCGCTTCGACCTTGTCGGCGCCGATCACCGCCATCACCGTGCCCTTGCGGGCTTCTTCCAGCGCGCGGGCCCAGGCCATGGTCTTGTATTCGACCGTGTGGCCGGCCTTGGCGAAGATCTCCTTGGCGATTTCGATGCCATAGCCGGGCTTGTCGGAACCCTCGGCGCAATTATAGGGGCACCACTCGTCGGCGCGGAGGGTGATGACGTCGGCCTGGGCGGCCGGGGCGGCCAAAGCCGCGCCGGCAACCAGGGCGGCCATGGCGAATCGCTTCAACATCTGCGGTCTCCTATTGCTGGAACTATCTTATGCCCGGGCCAGCTTGTCGAAAAAGGCGTCCACGGCGGAACGCAGCTCGCTGGCCTCGTGCAACAATTCGGCGGCGCTGCCGTGCAGCTGGGTCGCCAGCCCGCCGGTGACCTGCGCCTCGCCGGCCACGTCGCCGATATGCACCGCCACCTCGGCATTGCCCTGGGCGGCATGGCGGGCGTTGGCGCTGATCTCGCCGGTGGCCTGACGCTGTTCGTCGGTGGCGCTCATCACCCCCTGCACGGCGCCGCTGATGCGCTCGATGCAGGCCTTGACGGTCTGGATGGCGCCGATGGCGCTGTCGGTGGTGGTGCGGATGTCGGCCACCTGCTGGGCGATTTCCTCGGTGGCGCGGCTGGTCTGGTTGGCCAGGTTCTTGACCTCGGCGGCCACCACGGCGAAGCCCTTGCCGGCCTCGCCGGCGCGGGCCGCCTCGATGGTGGCGTTCAGCGCCAAAAGATTGGTCTGGCTGGCGATGTCGTTGATCAGCTTGACCACGTCGCCGATGCGCCCCGCCGCCTCGGACAGGCCGGCGATGGTGCTGTCGGCGGTGCCGACCATGGCGACCGCCTCGCCGGTGACGCGGGTGGTCTCGCCCATGCGGCTGCTGATGGCCTGGACGGAATTGTTCAACTGCTCGGCCGCCGAGGCCACCGCCTGCACGTTGGCCACCGATTCCTCGACCACCGCCGAAACCTGGGTGGTCTTGGCCTCGGTCGCCACCGCGCTGGTCTTCAACTGGTCCGAGGTCGAGTGCACGGCGTCAACCGTATGCGAGACCGCCCCCATCAGGCGACCGACGACGCCGTTGAATTCGGCGGTGATGCGTTCCTGTTCGGCCATGCGCGCGGCATTGCGGGCCTGGGCCTGCTGCTCGGCCTCGGCATGCTGGAGGTTGGCCAGCATATGATCGCGGAACACCGCCAGCGCGCGGGCGATGTCGCCGATTTCGTCGTCGCGCTGGGTGCCTTCGATCTGCACCCCGGTGTCGCCTTCGGCCAGGCGGCGGATTTCCTGGGTGATCCCGCTGAGCGGGCGGGCGATGCGGCCGAAGGCCAGCATGACGGCGCCGGTCACCGCGGCCAGCAGCAGCGCCAGCGACACCACGCCGTCGAACAATTGCGAGCGAATCACCGCATCCACCGAGCGGCGCGAGAACGACACCTCGAGCGCCCCCACCTCAAGATCCTTTTCGCCTTCGCGATAGGTGATCTTGCGGCTGACGACGATGGGCCGGCTTTCGCTGGCGGGCACCTCGCCCACCGCGGCGACCACGGCGCCGTCGGCTCCCGTCACCTTGGCGGCCAGGAAGGCGTCGTCGCCCTTGAAGGCGTCGATGGCGGCGGCGACCTGGGTGTCGTTGAAATCGTAGAGCGGCCGGCTGATGGACAGGGACTGAATGCCCGCCAGCGTTTCGACGCGACGGATCAGCTCGGCTTCGGTGCGGCCATGGGACCGCCACAAGCCGATGCCGGTGCCCACGGTAACGATCGCCGCGATGGTGGCAAGAATGACGACGAGGACCCGAACCGACAAACTGGTGCGGCGTCCACTGCCGGTATGGGCCATTTCGCGTTCCCCCAAACTTCGCATGCACTCGGCTGAGGGGAATACAAGCAACTCGTCCGGTTAGCGTCAACCAGCGTCTGGTGACAAAAGCTGCAAACCAGCCGAATTGAATAGGTGCCGCACGGCCGTTGCCGGCCGGGCGGCATCCTTCTTCAGGTAAAGGCCTTAGCGGCGGGGGATCAGAACCGTATAGTCGAAGTCGAGGACAACGGCAGGATCGTATTCCTTGCCGTCCTCTTTCTTGAAGGTGAAGCCGGCCGCCGGCTGGTTCTTCAGCGCCACCAGACGCAGGCGCAACGCGCCGATGTCCGAGCGGCCCGGCAGCTCGATCTTTTCCAGCACTTCCGACCACGCATAGATGGTGTCGCCGGCGAAGGTGGGGTTGACGTGGCGGCCGCCGTTGATGGCGGCGATCTTGAAGGCGTTGCCCAGGCCGTTGAACGACAGGGCGCGGGCCAGGCTGATGATGTGACCGCCATAGATCAGGCGACGGCCGAAGCGGCCCTGCCCTTCTGTGTGCTGGTTGAAATGGACCTTGGCGGTGTTCTGCCACAGCCGGGTCGCCATCATGTGTTCGGCTTCCTCGATGGTCATGCCGTCCACGTGGTCGATCTTTTCGCCCACCGCATAGTCGTTCCACAGGTGCGGGCTGCCGGCCAGCACGGTGTCGTAGGCGGCGGCATTCAGGCCGGCGGGAATCACCAGATCGGCGGCCGCCACCGAACCGGGCAGCTCGGGCACCTTTTCCTCGGCGATGACGGCGGCCACGTCACGCTTGCGCACCATCACCCAGCGCACGTAATCGACCACCATCTCGCCGCGCTGGTTGCTGCCCACCGAGCGCACATAGACGACGCCGGTCTGCTTGTTGGAGTTTTCCTTGAGGCCGATCACGGTGGACACGGTGGTCAGGGTGTCGCCGGCGCAGACGGGCACGCCGAAGCGGCCGCCGGCATAGCCCAGGTTGGCCACCGCGTTCAGCGACACGTCGGGCACGGTCTTGCCGAACACCACGTGGAAGGCGGCCAGATCGTCCAGCGGCGCCTCGCCCAGGCCCAGCGCGCGGGCGAATTCGGCCGAGGAATTGAAGGCGAAACGCGAACCATAAAGCGCAGTGTAAAGCGCCACGTCGCCCGAGGTCACCGTGCGCGGCGTGGCATGGCGGATTTCCTGGCCCAGGCGGAAATCTTCGAAGAAATTGCCGGAATTGGTCTTGGTCATGGTTCTCGCCCTTACTTGCTGAGGTCGGCTTGCAGCGCCGCGATCTGCTCGGCCAGACGCACGATCCGCTTGGCGTTCTCGACGTGCAGGTTCTCGACCAGCTTGCCGTCGACCACCACCACGCCCTTGCCCTCGGCGGCGGCCTCGGCATGGGCGGCGATGATCTTGGACGACCAGGCGATTTCCTTTTCCGACGGCGCGAACACCCGGTTGGCGGCGTCGATGGTCTTGGGGTGGATCAGGGTCTTGCCGTCGAAGCCCAGCTCCAGTCCCTGCACGCACGACGCCTCGAAGCCGGCATCGTCGTTGAGGTCCAGATAGACGCCGTCCAGCACCGCCAGGCCATAGGCACGCGCCGCCAGCAGGCACAGGCCCAGGCTGGTGATCATGGGCAGGCGCAGCGGCGTGTGGGCGCAGTGCAGATCCTTGGCCAGATCCGAGGTGCCCATGACGAAACCGCCCATGCGCGGCGTCGAGGCGGCGATTTCCTCGGCCTTGAGGATGCCGCGCGGGGTTTCCATCATGCACCAGATGGCCATGGACTCGGGCGCGCCGCTGGCCGCCATGATGGCTTCGACCTGACGGACGGCGTCGGCGCTTTCCACCTTGGGGATCAGGATGGCGTCGGCGCCGCTGGCGGCGGCGGCGGCCACGTCGGCATGGAACCAGGGCGTGTTGAGGCCGTTGACGCGGACCAGCAGTTCACGGCCGCCATAGCCGCCGGCCTTGACCGCCTCGACCACCTGGGTGCGCGCCACGTCCTTGGCGTCGGGCGCCACCGCGTCCTCGAGGTCGAGGATCAGGCCATCGGCCGCCAGCGTCCGCGCCTTTTCCAGGGCGCGGGCGTTGGAGCCGGGCATGTACAGCACGCTGCGGCGGGGACGGGTGACAGTCGCCATGGGTGTGGACCTCCGTTGGGAAATTGACCGGACCCTAACAATTCGCAACGGTGGAAGCAAGGTTGCAGCGCAATATTCCTTCGCGGGCGCACCGGAAAAATGAAGATTGTTTCGCCTGAGATGGCGGCCGCCGGGCGCCCGTTGCCCGCAACAGGTGCCCCCCTTGTGGCTGCGCGCGCTTTCTGCTTACCTGCCCGCGCGCCAACAGCAACCAAGGTCCGCGGTGGACGTTCCCCTTTACCTGCGCTGCGTCGGCATCGGTTTCGCCATTGCCGCCCCCATCGGGCCGGTGGGCCTGATGTGCATCCGCAAGGCCCTGGCCGACGGCCGCCCCGCCGCCTGGATGGCCGGTCTGGGCGCCGCCCTGGCCGACACGGTGTTCGGCGCGGTGGTGGGGCTGGGCCTGGGCGCGGTGTCGTTCTTCCTGCAGGGGCACGGCACCGTTCTCAGGGTGGTGGGCGGCCTGTTCATGGTCGCCATCGGCCTGCGCACCTGGGTGGCGGCCACCGCCGGCCTGGACATGGCCGAGGGCCGGGGGCCGGGGGCGCTGCGCGACTTCGCCTCGACCTTCGTCATCACCATCACCAACCCGGGCACCATTCTGGGCGTGACCGGGGTGTTCGTCGCCATGGGCGCCGCCGCCCAACCGGTCGGGCTGGTGCAGTCGTGGCAATTGGTGCTGGGCGTGTTCACCGGTTCGGCCCTGTGGTGGGCCATGTTGACCGAGCTGACCATCCTGGTGCGCGCCCGCTTCACGCCCGGGCGCATGCGCATGTTCAACCACCTGTCCGGCGCGCTGCTGATGGTGATGGGGGTGGGGGCGCTGGGCAGCCTGCTGTTCGTCTAGGCCCGGTACGACCAACGTCCTAGGACCAGCGCCAGGGTTGCCCGTGCGGCCCGGCAAGGGTCCTATGATGGTCATGCAGCCTGCCACTTTTTCCCTTCGCGCCCGCCTGTTGACCCTCGCCGTGGTGGCGATGGCTCCGGTGGCGCTGCTTTGGATGTCCGCGATCTGGGGATTGACGGGCTATATGGACCGATTGTCGCCCAGCGACGCGGCAATGTCGGCCCAGGCGGCGCGGGACGGCCTGCAACACTTGGCCAACGCGGCGGCCATCGGCCTGACCATCGCCCTGACCCTGTCGCTGATCATCGCCGGCACCGGCCTGCACCGCCTGGTGCTGCGCAAGGTCGCGGCCCTGGAAGCCGCCGCCACCCGCATCCGCGCCGGCGAGATGGGCGTCACCACCGGGCTGGCCGACGACTGCACCGAACTGGGCCGGCTGGCGCGCACCTTCGACAGCATGGCCAGCGCGCTGGACCTGCGGATGAAAGCCTATCAGCACACGCTGCGGGAAAGCGAAACCCGCTTCCGCCAGATGGCCGGCGTGGCCCCCACCGGCATCTTCCGCGTCGATCCGTCCATGCGGCTGACCTATGTCAACCCTTGGTTCCTGGGCCTGATGGGGCGGCGCGAAGGCGATCTTCTGGGGCGGTCGTGGCTGAACTGCCTGCACCCCGACGATCTGCCCTGGGTGGCCCAGATCGTCGTCCGCGCCCAGGCCGGCGAGGTGGAGCTGGAGCTGCCTGAATGCCGCATCGTCCGGCCCGACGGCACCGAGGTGTGGGTGCTGGTCCGCGACATCCCCGAACACGACGCCCACGGCCATGTGACCGGGCGCATCGGCACCATGGTCGAGGTCACCGCGCTCAAGCGCGTGACCGAGGCCTTGCGCGAAAGCGAAGACCGCTTCCGCGTGGCGCTGAAGCATTCGCGGGTGGCGGTATGCGCCTATGACCGCGATCTGCGCTACACCTGGATGTTCAACGGCCCGCCCGGCAGCGACAATGCCTGCGGCAAACGGCCCGACCAGTTGTACGACGCCGAAGGCGCCCGCAAGCTGGTGTCCATGCAGCACGAGGTTCTGGCCACGGGGATCGGCCAGCGCGATACCGTGCGCCTGGTCTGCGCCGGGCAGCCGCTGGTCTTCGACGTGTGGTACGAACCGTTCCGCGATCCGCGCGGCGCCATCGCCGGACTGGTGGGTGCGGCGGTGGACATCACCGCCGAACGTCAATTGCATGCGGCATTGATCGAAGCGCGCGAGCAGGCCGAGCGCGCCAACGACGCCAAATCCCGTTTCCTGGCCGCCGCCAGCCACGATTTGCGCCAGCCGTTCCAGGCCATGCGGCTGTTCCGCGCGGCGCTGTCGCCCTATCTGACCGACCCCCGCGCCGACACCGTCGCCACCAAGCTGGACGAGGCGATGAATGCCGGCGAGCAGTTGCTGAACACGCTGCTGGACGTCTCGACGCTGGAAGCGGGCATCGTCGCCCCCAAACCCATCCCCATCTCGGCCGCCGAACTGATGGCGCGGCTGGCCCGCGAGTTCCAGCCCCAGGTCGAGGGGCGCGGCCTGCGCTTCAAGGTGGTGATGCGGCCGGCGCTGATCCTCACCGACCCGGTGCTGCTGGAGCGCATGCTGCGCAACCTGGTGCACAACGCCGTGCGCTATACCGAAAAGGGCGGCATTTTGATCGGGGCACGGCGGCGCGGCAACCAGTTGGTGTTCCAGGTCGTCGACACCGGCGTCGGCATTCCGCCCAGCCAGCAGGACAAGGTGTTCGAGGATTTCTACCAGATCGGCAATCCCAGCCGCGACCGCAGCCAAGGGCTGGGACTGGGCCTGTCGGTGGTGATCCGCATGGCGCGCCTGCTGGGTCACCCGGTGGATTTGCAGTCGGTTCCCGGGCGCGGATCGATCTTTTCCATCAGCGTGCCGCTGCTGCATCACCGCGATCAAGTCGCCGCCTGAGCAGGATCTCCGCCTGGCCGTCGGCCACCAGATCGGGCAGCGGCGCCACCTCGACGAAGCCCATGCCGGCATAGAAGCGGCGGGCAGCGGAATTGAAGGCCGAAACACAGGCCCACAGATTGCCGCCGCCCTGCCCTGCCGCCCATTCCACCAGCGCCCGCCCGAACCCGGCCCCCTGCGCTTGGGGCAGCACCGCCAGCAGCTCGACATAGGGGCCGCGCAGCCACGGCCGGCGCAGCGCCAGCACCGCCGCCGGCGCACCGTCGTGCTCGATCACCACGCGCATCAGCGCGCCATCCTCGCGCCCCAGATAGGCGGCCAGTCCGGTGGCGGAATAGCCCAGGGTCAGCCACGGATCCATGCCCGCCAGGGCGGCGGCCAGAGCGGGAATGTCGGCGGCGACCAGCGGGCGCGGGGTCACTGCAATGCCTCGTCCAGCCGCACGAAGCCATAGCCGCGCCGACGCAATTCGGCCACCACCTCGGGCAGCGCCACGTGGGTGGCCGGCGCGCGGCCGTTGATGTGGAAGATCAGCACGTCGCCGGGGCGCACCTGCGCCAGCACCCAGTCGCGCAGCTGCTGGGGCTGCAGCCCCTTGGCCGGATCGCCCGACGGCCAGCGCCAGTGCACCACCCGATGCCCCGTCGCCTCGACCGTCGCCAGGGTGGCGGCGTCGTAATTGCCGGCGGGAAAGCGGAAAAACACCGGCTTGCGCCCGGTGATGTCGCCGATCACCCGGTCGGTCTGCTCGACCTCGGCGGTGACGCGGGCGGCATCCAGGCGTTCCATGTGCTGGGGATGGTCGAAGGAATGGTTCTCCACCTCGACCAGCGGCGAGTCCGCCAGCCGGACCAGCTCGTCGCGATTGCGTTGGGCGAACAGGCCGGTGGCGAAGATGGTGAAGGGCAGCTTTTCCCGCTCGAGGTAATCCAGCAATGGGCGGTCGAAGGTGGCCGGCCCGCCCCTGGCCTCGCAGGCGTCGAAGGTCAGCGCCACCACCTTGCCGTGGGCCGGGAACTGGCCCACGACCTCGGCCTGGGACGGCAGGGAAAGCAGCAGGACGGCAAGGAACGAAAACAGGGCGCGCATGAAATTCCCGGCAAAGACCCCTCTCCGGCGCGTGCCGCCGAAGAGGGGGGGGATGGCAATCAGGGATTGAGAACCTTGGGCACGCGGTTCAGGCGCAGGCGGAAGGCGTCGGGCATGCCCTTGCCCAGCAGCGGACGCAGGTACAGGCGGAAGGCGTCGGTGACGTCGGTGCCGCTGTCGGCGATGAACGAATCGTCCATGGTCCGCGTCTTGCCCGCCACCGCCTCCAGCGGCATCAGCTTGTAGTCCACCGAATAAAAGCCGGTGCGCTGGATGGTCACCGAACCGTCCTGCTGGCCCCACATGGCGTATTGCACCGCCTTTTCGCCCACCTCGCGCGCCTCGCGCTGGTCCACGTCCGAGACGCAGCCGACGAACGACCGCTGCAGGTAGCCGAAGGTGTCGCCGCGCACCCGCTTATAGCCCAGCTTGCCCTTGATCTCCTCGCACAACAGATCGGCCAGGGCGCCGGTGCCGGAAAGCTGCACGTTGCCGTGGGCGTCCTTTTCCACTTCCTTGGCCAGCTTGGTGACGATGGGCGCGCCCGATTCGTCGTGGATACCCTCGGACACGGCGATGACGCAGCGGCCGTGCTTGTCCATGGTCGCCTTGACATCCGACAGGAAACTTTCCACCCGGAAGGTGCGCTCGGGCACATAGATCAGGTGCGGGCCGTCATCGGGAAACTTCTTGCCCAGGGCCGAGGCCGCGGTCAGGAAGCCGGCGTGCCGCCCCATCACCACCGCCAGATAGACGCCGGGCAGTGCGGCGTTGTCCAGGTTGGCGCCCATGAACGACTGGGCGACGAAACGCGCCGCCGACGGAAAGCCGGGGGTGTGGTCGTTATGGACCAGATCGTTGTCGATGGTCTTGGGGATGTGCATGCAGCGCAACGGATAGCCGGCCTTGCGCGCTTCCTCGGACACGATGCGCACGGTATCGGACGAATCATTGCCGCCCACATAGAAGAAATAGGCGATGCCGTGCGCCTTGAGGACCTTGAAGATTTCCTGACAGTATTTCAGGTCGGGCTTGTCGCGCGTCGATCCCAGCGCCGAGGACGGCGTTTCCGCCACCATTTCCAGGTTGTGGCTGGTTTCCTGGGTCAGGTCCAGGAAGTCTTCGTTCACGATGCCGCGCACGCCGTGATAGGCGCCGTAAACCAGGTCCACATTGCGGAATTTCCGCGCCTCCAGCACCACGCCGGCCATGGATTGGTTGATCACCGCCGTCGGGCCGCCGCCCTGGGCCACCAGTACCTTGCCGTGAAGCATGACACCTCCTCGAGTCTTGCGGGAACGATCCCGTCCGCGAGGATAGGCCATATCCGAAAACCGCGACAGGGGCATGCGGGGCTTGTACCACCATGGGAGAGGCGCCATTTTGTAGCTTGTCTTTCTTCAACCCGGAGTTTGCTTCGTGTCTTTCGAAATCGAATCCCCTTGCGTTTCCCAATGCGGCCTGGACCCGGAAACGGGCATCTGCCAGGGCTGCGGCCGCACGGTGGATGAAATCCGCGCCTGGAAGCTGGCCGACGACGGCGAGAAGCTGGCCATTCTGGACGCCATGGCCCGCCGCCGCGCCCAGGCCGCCGGATGATGGCGCACGATCCCGGCCGTATCGAGGCGGTGCTGGACTTCTGGTTCGCGCCGGGCATGGAGACGCGGTGGTTCGCCGCCGACGCCGAGCTTGACCGCGAATTGGTGGAACGCTTCGGCCAGGATCTGGCCCAGGCCGCCTCGGGCTCGCTGGACCATTGGGTGGAAACCGCCCCCGGCGCCCTGGCGCTGGTGATCCTGCTGGACCAGATGCCGCGCAACGTGTTTCGCGGCAAGCCGCAGGCGTTCTCGTTCGACAGCCACGCTTTGGCCATCGCCGAGGCCGCCATCCTGCGCGGGCACGACCGCCTGCTCGACCCCATCGGGCGGCGCTTTCTGTATCTGCCGTTCGAGCATTCGGAATCCCTGAGCGACCAGCGGTACTGCGTCACCCTGTTCGAAATGGCGGGCGACGACCCCGAAGGGCTGGACTACGCCCGCAAGCATCTGGCCGTCATCGAACGCTTCGGCCGCTTCCCCCACCGCAACGAGGTACTCGAGCGCGAAACCACGCCGGAAGAGGAAGAGTTCCTCAAAGGCCCGGACAGCCGCTTCTAGCGCCAGTGGCGCTTGGCCGCCGCGCATGCTATGGTCCGGCGGCCGTACACGCCGCATAACGGGCAAGCCTTTGAGCAAGAACAAGATTTCGCTGGACTATTCGACCACCGTGCTGATGCGCCGCCTGATGAAGGAAGGCATTCGGCCGTATATCGGCATGGTCCTGCTGGCCATCCTGTGCATGGCCGTGTCGGCCGGCTCCACCGCCATGTACGCGTGGCTGATGGACCCGATCATCAACAAGATCTTCGTGGCCCGGAAGGCGGAATTCCTGTGGCCGCTGGCGGTGACCATCATCGTCACCTTCGGCTTCAAGGGCATCGCAGATTACGGCGAGGCGGTGCTGCTGAGCCGCGTCGGCCTGCGCGTCATTTCCGACATGCAGAACCGGCTGTTCGGCCGCCTGATGGATCTGGACGTGGCGTTCTTCCACGCCAACCAGTCCGGCAAGCTGATGAGCCGGCTGACCAACGACGTCAACGCCATGCGCTTCGCCGTGTCCAACGCCCTGACCGGCGCCGGCAAGGACGCCAGCAGCGTGCTGTTCCTGGTGGGGCTGATGTTCTATCAGGACTGGGTGCTGTCGGCGCTGACCTTCTTCGTCTTCCCCATCGCCGTGCTGCCCATCCGCAAGCTGGGCCGGCGCATGCGCAAGGTGACCGCCAACACCCAGGAACAGACCGGCCTGCTGTCCACCTATCTGAACCAGGCCATCCAGGGCATCCGGGTGGTCAAGGCCTATGGGATGGAGGATTACGAGAAGCGCAAGGTCGGCAGCCTGGTGGGCGCCCTGCACGAGCTGACCTACAAGGCGGCGCGGGTGCGTTCGGCGTCGTCGCCGATCATGGAAATGCTGGGCGGCGTCGCCATCACCGTGGTCATCGTCTATGGCGGCACCCAGGTGATCGCCCAGGCCGACAGCAATCCCGACCGCGCCGGCGCCTTCTTCTCGTTCATCACCGCGCTGATGCTGGCCTATAAGCCCATGAAGGCGCTGGCCAGCCTGAACACCAACCTGCAGGAGGGCCTGGCCGCCGCCGCCCGCTGCTTCGAGGTGATCGACACCCAGGCCACCATCAGCGAGCGCCCCGACGCCCACGATCTGGTGGTGCGCGAGGGCAACGTGCGGCTGGAAGGCACGTTCTTCACCTATGACGGCATCAAGGCGGCGCTGGATGGCGTCGACCTCGACGTGCCCGGCGGCAAGACCGTGGCGCTGGTCGGCCCCTCGGGCGCCGGCAAGACCACCATCCTGAACCTGCTGCCGCGCTTTTTCGACGTCACCGACGGCCGCGTGCTGGTGGACGGACAGGACGTGCGCGACGTGTCGCTGTCCAGCCTGCGGTCGAAGATCGCCCTGGTCAGCCAGGAAATCATGCTGTTCGACGACAGCATCCGCGCCAACATCGCCTATGGCCGTTTCGGCGCCACCGACGACCAGATCGAGGCCGCCGCCCGCATGGCCGCCGCCCACGATTTCATCATCGGCCTGCCCGACGGCTACGACACCGTGGTCGGCGAACGCGGCCTGAACCTGTCGGGCGGCCAGCGCCAGCGCCTTGCCATCGCCCGCGCCATGCTGAAGAACGCCCCCATCCTGCTGCTGGACGAAGCCACCAGCGCGCTGGACACCGAATCGGAACGTCAGGTGCAGCAGGCCTTGGAACAGCTGATGAAGGGCCGCACCACCATCGTCATCGCCCACCGCCTGTCCACCGTGGTCAACGCCGACCTGATCCATGTGATGGATCGCGGCCGGGTGGTGGAATCGGGCGACCACAACGCGCTGATGGCCCATGGCGGCCTGTACGCGCGCCTGTACGCCATGCAGTTCGCCGAGGAAAACCAGCCCTCGGGCTGGCCGGCGTAACCACGGGACCGCCGCCATGGGTCTGGCCAAGCGCATCGGCAAAAGCGAACGCATCCGCGGCGCGTTGTGCTGGCTGGCCGCCGCCTATGTGCGGCTGGTGTGGGTGACCGGACGCTGGCGGATGGAAGGCGGCGAGATTCCCGCCGGCCTG
>DATGXU010000319.1:0-2888 GCA_035298685.1 Magnetospirillum sp.
ATGCTGCTGTTCCAGCACTCGGCGCGCGGCGGCAGCAACGACGCCGCCGTGGCGGTGGCCCGCATGTACGACCCCGAAACCTGGACCCGGCAGACCAGCCCCATGCCCCAGGCCGACGCCGAAACCGCCGCCTATTGGTACGAGCCGGCGGCCCAGGGCGGCAATGTGGAAGCGCAACGCCAGCTGGGCAAGATCATGGCCGAGCTGACGCCCAGCGGCTTCCAGCACGACAAGGGCCGCGAATGGCTGCAAAAGGCCGCCGCCGCCGGCGACGCCAAGGCCAAGGAATTGTTGGACAAGATCAAGTAAGGGGGCCGGACGTGATCCGCACCACCATCGCCGCGCTGGCGGCCGCCAGCGCCATCTTCGTCGCCACCGTGCCGCCGGCCGTGGCCGCCGACCGCACGCCGTTGCTGATGGAGGGCAAGAAGACCCTGTATCAGCGGGTGCTCAGCCGCCCCGGCGCCATGCTCAAGCGCCAGCCCGGCGACGGGCCGGGGGCGCAGCAGCCGGCGCTAACCCGCTTTTACGTCTATTCCCGCCAGAACGTGGGCGGGGCCGACTGGATCGAGGTCGGCCTGACCGCCAAGGGCAAGGCCGACGGCTGGCTGCGCGAGGATCTGACGCTGCCGTGGAAGCAGCAATTGTCGCTGGCCTTCACCAATCCCGCCGGCCGCGACCGCGCCCTGATGTTCAAGGAACAGAAGGACCTTGCCGCCATCGTCGAGGCCGACAAGCCCGAGGCGCAGGTGGCGCCGCTGCGCAAAGCGGTGGAATCGGGCAAGGGCGATCCGCGCGTGGTTTCGGAAGAACCGGCAACTTACGTGGACATCGCCAAGCAGTTCTATCTGCTGCCGATCCTGGACGCCGAAGAAACCTTCTCGGGCATGGGCCACCGCGTGCGCATGCTGCGCATCGCCTCGGTCAGCACCCAGGACGACAAGTCCCAGGCCAATGCCGGCGCCGACAAGAACCGGCCCAGCCTGCTGAAGAATTTCCGGGCGTCCGTGGTGTTCGTCATCGATTCCACCATGTCCATGGACCCCTATATCGACCGCACCCGCAGCGCCGTGCGCCGCATCGCCGAGCAGATCGAAAAGGCGGGCCTGAGCGATCGGGTGAAGTTTGGCCTGGTTGCCTTTCGCTCCAGCGTGCAGGCGACGCCGGGCCTGGAATACACCTCGCGCCTTTATGCCGATCCGTCGCAGGTCAAGGACGGCAAGGATTTCCAGCAACGGGTGGCCAGCCTCAAGGGCGCCTCGGTCTCCAGCGCGCGCTTCAGCGAAGACGCCTATGCCGGCGTGATGACCGCCGTCAATCAGGTGCCGTGGACGGATTTCGGCGGCCGCTACGTGGTGCTGATCACCGATGCCGGCGCGCTGCGGGGCGGCGATCCGCTGTCGTCCACCAAGCTCGATGCCGAGCAGGTGCGGCTCGAGGCCCTGCATCGCGGGCTGGCGATCTATACCCTTCACCTCAAGACCCCCTCGGGCAAGCAGAACCACGCCGAGGCCGAGGCCCAGTACAAGGCGCTGTCCACCCATCCGCTGCTGTCGGCGCCGCTGTATTATCCGGTGGACGCCGGTTCGGTGGACCAGTTCGGCCAGATGGTGGACACCCTGGCCGACACCATCGTTGCCCAGGTAAACGCCGCCTATCGCGGCGAGGAAGCGGCGGGGGCCGCCCGCACCGCCGACCCCAATTACAGCAAGGCCACCGCCAAGGACGAGGGTACCCGCATCCGCATGGATGCGGCCATGCTGGGCCACGCCATGCAACTGGCCTATCTGGGCCGCGTCGAGGGCACGCGGGCGCCGCCGCTGTTCAGCGCCTGGGTCACCGACCGCGACCTGGCCAAGCCCGACGTGGCCACCACCGAAGTGCGCGTGCTGCTGACCAAGAACCAGTTGTCCGACATGCAGCAGGTGCTGCAAAGCATCGCCAAGGCCGGTCAGGCGGCGCAGCTGTCGCCCAACGACTTCTTCGCCAAGATGCGCTCGGCGGCGGCGGTGCTGGGCCGCGATCCCAACGCCATCAACAACCCCAACGCCACCAAGCTGGCCGATCTGGGGCTGATGGGCGAGTACCTGGACGGCCTGCCCTATCGCAGCAAGGTGCTGGATATCGACCAGCAGACCTGGTCGAGCTGGAGCATCAGCCAGCAGCAGGCCTTCTTGGACGAGGTGAACCGCAAGCTGCGCCTGTACCAGATCTACCACGACGACGTGGATCGCTGGGTGGCGCTGGATGGCGGCGCCGATCCGGGCGAGGCGGTGTATCCGGTGCCGCTGGACGCGCTGCCGTAATCTCATGGGCGACCGGCTGCTGGACATCAATGACCTGATCTGCCGCCGGGGCGGGGCCGATGGCTTCACCCTGGCGGTGGACTCGCTGTCGCTGCGGCGGGGCGAGGCAGTAGGCATCACCGGCCCGTCCGGCTGCGGCAAAAGCACGTTGCTGGACGTGGTGGGGCTGGTACTGCGGCCGTGGTAGGTCGGGCGCTTCACCCTGGCGGACGGCGCCGATGTGGCCGCGTTGTGGGCCGGCGGCCGCCACGACCAGCTGGCGCGGCTGCGGGCCGGGCGCATCGGTTATGTGCTGCAGACCGGCGGCCTGCTGCCGTTCCTCAATGTGCGCGACAACATCCGGCTGTCGCGGTCGCTGCTGGGCCTGGGCGAGGATCGCGCGGGCGAAGGGCGGCTGATCGACACCCTTGGCATCGGCGGCTTGCTGGACAAGAAGCCGGCGGCGCTGTCCATCGGCGAACGCCAGCGTGTCGCCATTGCCCGCGCCCTGGCCCACCGTCCGCCCTTGGTGCTGGCCGACGAACCCACCGCATCGCTTGACCCCGCCCATTCGGCGGCGGTCATGGAACTGCTGCTGGCCCT
>DATGXU010000320.1:0-2094 GCA_035298685.1 Magnetospirillum sp.
GGGGCGCCGGCCGCAAGCGCCCGCCGGTGGGGTGGCCGCCGGGCCGATATCAGGGCACCTTCAGCCTGGAACGCCAGGGCCGGCCGCCGCAGACCCGGTCGGTTGCCGTCGAGGTGGGGCCATGAGCCCCCGCGCCAGCCGCCTGATCAAGATCGTCGTCGGCTGGTTTTTTCTGGTGCTGGGCGTGCTGGGGCTGTTCCTGCCGATCCTGCAGGGCGTGCTGTTCCTGGCCATCGGCCTGGCCATTCTGGCTTCGGAACAAGTTTGGGCGCACCGTCTGCTTACGTGGTTGAAGCGCCGCTTTCCGCGCTTTGCCAAGCAGTTCGACCAGGCCCGCCACCAATCGGAACGCTGGGGGCATAAACTGCTGCACCGGCGCGGGAAATCCTCTTGATGCTTGCCAGGGTGCCTTCGTCCGCGCACAGTGGCCGCCCTTTCGAGTGTTCAAGGCTTTCATGAGCGAGCGCCGGGACCATCTTCATCCCCATTGGGAAGCGCGCACGCGCCGCCGGCTGCGCCGCCGCACGGTGGTTACCGTCAAGCGCACCGCGCTGGTCAGTGTCGGCTGTACATGCATGGTGGCGGGCATCGCCTCGGTGCCATCGCCGCTGCCCATCGGCTTCGTGCTGTTCGCCATGGGGCTGTATTTCGCCGCGCGTGGCTCGAAAGTGGCGCGGCGCGGGATCAAATGGGTGCGGCACCGGGTGCCGCCGTTCTCGCGCGGGCTGAACGGCATCAAGCACCGTCTGCCGGTGTCCATGCGCCGTTTCGTCGAACGCAGCGACCCCGGCGCCTGAACCCCAAGGGCCGGCCCCCCCAGGGGGCCGGCACGCGACCATCAGAACGTCCAGGTGGTCGGGTTGGGATGGGCTTCGCCCTTCTCCAGGGCCTTCATGCCCTTGACGCAGCGCAGGATCAGCCACACCACCCAGCCCAGCAGCACCAGCCAGCCGATCAGGATCATCGAAGTGATCACGCCGACCAGGATGAACAGGGCGCCGATCCAGAAGGTGCGGATCTGGAACTGATAGTGGCTGCGCACCCACTCAGGCGCTTCGTCCTTGTTCACATAGGCCAGCACGACGCCGACGATGCCGGTCATGCCGATGACCAGCGAGGCCAAATAGAGGATGTAGACGATCTTGGCCATTTTGCTTGCTTCGGCGTCACGGCCGGGCGCAGTGGCGGCGACGGGATTCTCGGTCATGCTTTTTCCTCTGGTAACTTATCCGCCGAAGGCTTTCGGCAGTGCCGAGAGTGAAGCACGTCACGCGCAATGACGCAACGTGAGGACAGCTTTCAGGCGTGCGCCGGCCTCAGACCTCGATCCGGGTGGGGGCGGGCGGAGCCGGCGGAAAGTCGATCCAGCGGCCGCCGGCCTGGAACGACACCGTGCCCTTGGTTCCCACCAATTCGCTGGCCTGGCTGAAGATGCCCAGGATGTCGCGGCGCATGTCGGCCGACATGGGCTCGCCGGTGCGGATGATCAGGTCGAACAGCTTGTCCTCGCGCCGCACCAGGCCATCCAGTTGCAGGCGCCCCAATTGGGTCAGGTTGAGATCGACCACGAAGCGGTGGTCGTTGCCGCGTCCGCCGCCGTCGCGGCGGGCGCCGTCCTCGTCGCCGGTCTTGCGCACGAACAGGCGAACGGGCTCGATGGTGCCGCCGCCCAGGAACGGCATGGCATAGACGCGCCAGTCGCCATTGCCTACCGGCCGGCCGCTGTCTTCGCCCAGGGCTTCCAGGTCGGCTTTCAAGCGGGAGGCCACATCTTTCTTGCCGGCCTTTTCCAACCCGCGCACCGTGCTGTCGGGCAACACCGCCTTGGTGTCGCCGTTGCGGATGGCGCCGGTGAAGGCGACCATGCTGGCGGCCAGCCGAGCGTCGGCCTGGGGAATGACCCGCAGCAATTGCTCGAGCGCCTGCGGCTGGTTGGCGGTGGCGAGCACGTCCAGCGCCTCGCTCAACGCAGGCCAGCCCTGGGCCGTCAGGCCCTCGGGCCGGGCGGGCGGGGCGGCGGCGGGCGAGGGGGGGATGGGCGCCCCCACCACTTCCAACGTCAGCCGGGTGCCGTCGGGCAGCGGGTCATGGCTG
>DATGXU010000321.1:0-3258 GCA_035298685.1 Magnetospirillum sp.
ACCTGCACCTGTCCGTCCTTGGACGGCTCCAGCGTCAGCTTGCGCTCGTGATAGGTTTCCAGCGCCGAGTGATAGCCGACGGTGATCACGGTGGCGGTGGGGAATTCCTCGCGCACCAACTGCATCATTTCATGCTCGCCATCGGGGTGCAGGCCGTCGGTGGCTTCCTGAATGAAAATCCAGTTGGGCCGGTGCAACAAAAGGCGGGCAAAGCCCAGGCGCTGCTGTTCGCCCAGCGTCAGCACGTTTTCCCAGGTGCTGGTTTCCTCCAATCGGCCCGATAGATGGGCCAGGCCCACGCGCGCCAGGGCGGCGATCAGGAATTCCGCATCGAAGCTGTCGGGGCCGGCGGGATAGGCCAGCACGCTGCGCAGCCGCGCGATGGGCAGATAGGGCCGCTGCGGCATGAAGAAGATGTCGGCGTCGTTGGGCTTGAGCACATGGCCGCAGCCCCACGGCCACAGGCCGGCGACCACCTTGAACAGCTTGATGGCGGCGCCGGGATCGCCCGAGATCAGCACCCGCTCGCCGGCTTCGATGGTTTCGGTGAAGTTGCTCACCACCGGCCCGCCATCGGCCTTGGCGATGCACAGATCGTTGAACACCAAAGCGGGGCGGTCGCCGGCCTCGACGTGGATGCTGCCGGCGCCCTGGGCCTGGGCCTGCTGCTGCTTCAAGGCCTGCAAGGCGTTGTGCAGCGACAGCACGCGCTCGACCGACGCCTTCCACTCCGCCGCCTTGGACAGGTTGTCCACCGGCCACGACAGCGCGGAAGTCATCTGCTGGAACGCCTGGGCGATCTGCATCAGCTCGCCCAGGCTGATGGCGCCGGCGATATAGCGCGGCGCGGCGATCAGGAAGGGAAAGCCGGTGGCCAGAACCGAATAGCCCGACGAGAACAGGAAGACTTTGGCCAGCGCCTTGGTCTGCAGGTTGAAACCCTTGCGCACGGCGACGAACAGGTCGGACAGACGGCGGCGTTCGTCGGGCTCGCCGTTCAGCAGGGCGATGGCCTCGGAATTTTCGCGCACGCGCACCAGCCCGAAACGGAAATTGGCCTCGACGGTCTGGCGCATGTTGACCGTGCGCACCAGCGGGCGGCCGATCAGCACGGCGGCGGTGGTGCCGGCACTGGCGTACAGCATGGACACGAACACCATATGGCCGGGAACCGGGATGTCGGTGCCGAACACGGTGACGGTGACCACGCCGGACAGCGACCACAGGATCTGGGTGAAGCTGACCAGCAGCAGCAGGCAATAGAACAGCGAATGGGCCAGGTCGATGGCGCTTTCGCAGGTGTTGCGGATGTCCTCGGCGATGCGGCCGTCGGGATTGTCGTGGTCGCCGGGCATGTGGCCGACCAGGTAATGGCGGCCCTCGGCCATCCAGTCGTCCAGCAGCCGGCGCGTCAGCCAGCGCCGCCAGCCGATCTGCAAGCGGCGCTTCAGCACCAGATGGGTCGAGGTGATGATCATGGCCACGCCCAGAATGGCCAGCAGCGCCCCGATCTGGACCATGAAGCGGTCCATCGAGCGTTGCTCGAGGGCATTGAACAGATTGGCGCTCCACAGGTTGACCATGATGGGCACCACCACCTGGGCCATGGTCAGCAGAATGAACAGCGCCGTCAGGCCGCGCACGGTCCACTTGTCGTCGGTATACCAAAACGGCCCGGCGAGTCTGAGGAATTGGGCGAAGAAGCCGGGTTGACGCGAGGCCGGAGGGTATTCTTCGGCCGGAGTTCGCGCCGTCACCTCCACCGTCATTCCGTCTCCCCCAAAAGTCTTACCTCTCTCACCCCTCAATAAACCACGGCCAGGGGGGAAACGCCAGCAGGGGAAGCCATTTGACCGTGGCTGGGCCGGTTTGGTAGGACCACTACACACTTGCGCACGGGAACGGGGTTCAGTTCATGCAGGTTGTGCTTGATGTGGCCTTGCCGGTCTTCGCCATCGTGGTCGCCGGTTATTGCGGCGGCCGGTCGGTTCTGGGCCAAGCCTCATCCCAGGCGCTGTCGGCCTTCGTCTACTGGTTCGCCCTGCCGGCGGTGCTGTTCCTCAGCATGGCGCGCCAGCCGCTGGCGCAAATCTTCAACGGTCCGTTCATCGGCGCCTTTCTCGGCTCGATGCTGATGGTCTATTTCGGCGCCGCGCTGATCGGCCGGCTGAAGGGGCAAGAGGGCTGGGCCATCCACTCGCTGCAGGGTCTGAACGCCGCCTTCTCCAACACCGGCTATATGGGCATTCCGCTGTTCGTCGCCGCCTATGGCGCCGACCACCTGCTGCCCGCCCTGATCGCCACGGTGGTGATGAGCGTGGTCATGGTCGGGCTGGCGGTAATCTGGATCGAACTGGTGCAGTCGGCCGGCCACGGTGTCGGCCACGCGCTGATGGACGTGGGGCGCGCCTTGGTCAGAAATCCGCTGATCGTGTCGTCCTTCGCCGGGCTGGCCTGGAACCTGACCGGCTTGGCGCTGCCCAAGCCGCTGATCAATTTCTGTCAGCTGGTGGGGGCGGCCGCCGGGCCGTGCGCGCTGTTCGCCATCGGCGTGTTCCTGGCCGGGCGGCCCTTGGTGCTGGCGTGGCGAACCATCGGCTGGATGGTGCCGCTGAAACTGGTGGCGCAGCCGGTGCTGGCCTGGGCGCTGATCGAGACGGTGTTCCCGTTGGACCATTTCTGGACCGGCGCCACCCTGCTGCTGGCGGCCCTGCCCACCGGCGCGCTGACCTTCGTGGTGGCCAGCCAGTACCAAACCTATGTGGAGGAAACCTCGCAGGTGATCCTGCTGTCCACCATCGCCTCGGTGCCGGTGCTTTCGCTGATCCTGGTGGTGTACGCGGGGTAGAGGGTCACTCTTCAGCGGTCTTGCGCAAGTCGCGCATCACCAGCACCGCCACCAGGGCGATGAGCGGCGAGAACAGCAGCGCGCCCACGTACCAGAACACGAAGATGCGACCGCGGCGGACGGCGACGATGGCGGGCACGGTGGCGAAGGCCAGCCAAAGGATCAGCGCGACTTCTGTGGGCATGGTCTACACCACTGGTTAAGCAGGGCGCCAGGGTTGCGCAAGCAGCGCGGCGCGGTCAAGGGCGTTGGCACCAGGGGCGCAAATGAAAGGTTCATCGCGGAATTCCGGGGAACTTGCCTTCAACGTCATCGCCGGGCTTGACCCGGCGATCCACGTGTTTCCGCGAAAAGTCTATTGGCAACAATGGGTGGGGCGCCCGCACGTGGATGCCCGCGTCAAGCGCGGG
>DATGXU010000322.1:0-9336 GCA_035298685.1 Magnetospirillum sp.
CCCAACGATCCTGCCTCGATCTGGGCGGTTTTGAAGATGGACGATTTCTCGTGCGCGGGGCGCGACTGCGTTGCGCTGCTGGGGCGTCTGGGCAACTGACGGGCGGGTGACGGGAACAGTGCCTCGGGCCGGTGGGTTGACCGGGGCATCGCATCCCAGTGGAGACATTCCGCCATGGCCTCGCTTCTGCAACTGCTCGGCGCGCTGGTCGGCGTCGGCAACACCGAACCTCTGGTTTCCGGCAACACCGTCCTTCCCGGTTCCAGCGGCGTCGCCTTTCATCTGGACGTGCACGAAAGCGGCGTGGTCGGCCAGCAGGTGCTGGTGGCGTCTTCCGACGGCGCGGTGATGCAAGCCCCCAACGACGAACGCGGGCTGATGATCGGCGGCACGGGCGACGACCGCTTGATCGGGGGCGACCATGCCGACCTGCTGATCGGCGGGGCGGGCCGGAACGTCATGTCGGGCGGCGGCGGCACCGATACTTTCGGTCATGCCTTGGGCGCCACCGACCTGATCACCGATTTCAGTCCGGCGGCCGGCGAACGCATCGCCCTGCAGGACGGCGTCTCGCTGAGCAGCAGTATCACCGGAATTGTCGATCCGGCCAATTCCGGGCTTGCCGGCACGCCGGTTCAGTCCACCGTCATGGATTTCAGCGACGGCAGCCAGGTGACTCTGCTGCATACCGTGGTAACACCCGACCTCGTCCATTTCATCTGATAGTTAGGTAACCCTTGGTGTCGGTCCCTAGTCCATTCAGATGATGTGCATATCAGACTAAATCGATACCCAAGAATAGCATGGCCGAACAGTCATTGACGTTCAGGCTATAAAGGCGGAACCATTATGGAGACGAATGGTTTCGGTGGAGATTCGGGTGCGGCACATCCTGCCCCTCACTTTGTTATTATTGGTCGCTGCCGGGCAGGACGCCTGCGCGGATTGGGAGTGGACGCGCTGGGGGATGACCACCGAACAGGCGCTGATCGCCTCTCAGGGAGCGGCGGTTCGTCCCTCTGACCGCGAACGCCATCGCCGCACCTATCGCCGCGCCTTCATCCCGTTGCGCACGCCCAATCTGGTGGTCGAACATCATCTGGCGGGGGCGACGTTCCAGGCCTATCTGCTGTTCGACGCCGAAACCCGCAAGCTGACCTGCGTGGACCTGATCCCCAAACCCGGCGTGCCGCTGACCGGCGCGTTGCGGGTCAGCCTGACCGAAACCCTGGGCCAGCCCAGCCAAAGCCGGCGCGAACAATTGCCCGGATTGGAATGGACCGTCACCACCTGGATCACCGATCACGACACCATCGTGCTGCAACAGGGCGGCCTGGGCGCCAAGCTGCAATATTGCGAGCGCGGCGTGATCACGCAAAGCGCGCAGGGCGAGTAACGCGCTGCATTCAAATCCCGCATTGGTTGGAAGCACTCTGGTTCCGCCCATACACTTGACGCATCACGCATCCCGGGGAGGCGAGCATGCGGTTCAAGTTACCGCCGTTTCTGCGCGGCATCTGGAAGAACGTGGCGCTTTACAACGCCTCGATGATCCAAATCCCGTTCTTCGATCTGTTCTGCGGCGGCCGCAATCGCCCGCTGTTCTTCGACATCGACCGCACATTGCCGGAGTTGCGGGTTCTGGACCGCAACTACGAGGTCATCCGTGCCGAGCTTGAAGCCTTGCTGCCCGCCCAGGACCGTATGCCGCGCTATCACGAATTGGACAGCGATCTGATCCGCGCGTCGGGCCGCGTCGATCGTGACAAGCGGTGGAATGTGTTCATGCTGTTCAGCTATGGCAAGCGGCCCCAGCACAACCGCGCCCTGGCGCCGCGCACCGCGGAACTGCTGGATGGCATTCCCGGCCTGTGCCAGGCGTTCTTCTCGATTCTCGATCCGGGCAAGTCGATCCCCGCCCATTGGGCGCCCACCCGGTCGTACATCCGCTATCACCTGGGCCTCAAGGTGCCGGCCGACAATCCGCCCACCTTGCGGGTGGTCGATCAGTTCTATACCTGGCAGGAAGGCGAAAGCATGCTGTTCGACGACAGCTGGGACCACGAGGTCGTCAACCACAGCGACGGCATCCGGGTGATCCTGCTGGTGGACGTGCTGCGGCCCATGCCATGGCCGGCCAGCTGGATCAATCGCGGCCTGTACAAGATCGGCTGCCTGTTCTACGGCCCCAAGATCCTGCGGCAGGCATTGAAGTTCCAGGCCGGCTGAGGAGCGATGGGGGCGCCGCCCCCATCCCCGTCAAACCGACCGTAGCGCCAGCACCGCGTTCAGGCCGCCGAAGGCGAAGGCGTTGGACAGCGCGGCGCGGATGGGGCGCCGGCGGGCGATGTTGGGCACCACGTCCAGGTCGCAGGAGGGATCGTCGCCGGCGTGGTTGGCGGTGGGCGGCACCACGCCGTGGCGCATGGCCAACAGGGTGGCCACCAGCTCGACGCCGCCGACGCCGCCCAGGGCATGTCCATGCATGGACTTGGTGGACGACACCCACAGCCGGTCGGCGTGGGCGCCAAAGGCCATGCGGATGGCGCGGCACTCCTCGCGGTCGTTGACCTGGGTGCCGGTGCCGTGGGCGTTGATGTAATCCACGTCCTCGGGGTTCAGCCCGGCCGCGTCCATGGCCGCGCGCATGGCCTGCGCCGGCCCGGCGGCGTTGGGCTGAACCACGTCGGTGGCGTCGGCGCTCATGCCCACGCCGGCCAGCTCGGCATAGATGGTGGCGCCGCGCGCCCGCGCCGTTTCGTAATCCTCGAGCACCACGATACCGGCGCCTTCGCCCAGCACCATGCCCCGGCGATCGCGAGAGAACGGTCGGCAGGTGTCGTCGGCCAGTACCCGCAACGCGTCGAAGGCCTTGATGTTGGTATAGACCAGATTGGCCTCGCTGCCGCCGGTCAGCGCCCGGTCGACCATGCCGTGGCGCACCATCATCCAGGCCTGGGCGATGGCATGGTTGGAACTGGCGCAGCCGGTGGCGACCACGAAGGTCGGCCCCTTGAGGCCGAATTCCATGGAAACAAAACCGGCCGAAGCCTGGTGGTTGGTGCGTGGCACCAGAGTCGGATTGCAGCGGGATGCGCCTTCACCCAGAAAGCGCCAGGCGGCCCGTTCGCGCGCCTGTTCGCCGCCTGCCCCGCTGCCCAGCACCACGGCGGTGCGCGTGGGGTCGAAGCCGATGTCGGGCAGGCCGGCCTCGGCCATGGCCTCGCGCGCGGCGACGATGGCGAACAGCGCATAGGGGTCGCGCAGCAGCAGGTCGTTCTCGTGAAAATGGGCCAGCGGGTCGAAGCCGGGCACCTGCGCCAGCGGCACGGTCACCGCATGGGGGCCGATGGACACCGTAGCGGCGGCGATGCCCGATCGTCCCGCCGACAGGTTTTCCCACATGGCGGCCTTGCCGATGCCCAGCGCCGAGACCGAGCCGATTCCGGTGACCACCACCCGGCGCGGGCCGCTCATGCCCGCCCCTCGGCCAACCGCTTTTCGGCCACCAGCCGGCACACCGTCTCGCAGGCCTCGCCGACGCTGACCACGTCATCCAGGTTGCGGTCGACGATGCTGATGCCGAAGTACTCTTCGATCTCGAACAGGATGGTGATCAGGTGCAGCGAATCGATGCCCAGGGCGTCGAAGCGGGTGTCATGGTGGAACTCGGTATTGGTCAGCGACGGCTTGACCCGGCGGATGATCATGGTGACGGCGTCGAGCGCCGACTGCGTCTCGCCCCGCGACAAACCGGTTTTTTCCGACAGGGTGCTGATCTGGTCCATGAGTGTGGCGGTCCCTTGTGTGTTCAGGCGACGGTGACGGTGACGCTGTTGGCGACCGAGTTGCCGTCGGCATCGGTGATGATCAGGGTGTAGGTGGTGGTCTGCTGCACGGTGAAGGTGGCCGAACCGCTGCCGTCGGCGGCCAATTGCACCGGCTGGCCGTTCAGGGTGGCCGATACCGCCGCATAGGCCTGCCAGTTCAGGGTGACGGACGTGCCGGCGCCGACCGTGCTGTTGAAAGGCTGGAAATACAGCAGCGAAAGGCCCTGACCGGTGCCGCAGAAGCGGCTCAGCGGGCCGCCTGGGCCGGTGGCGACCAGGGCATAGCCGTTGCCGACCGGCTTCATCACGGCGCCGCCGTTGTTGACCACCGCGCGCGGCGGGAAGCCGGTGGGCGAGGTGTTGGCGAAATAGACGATTTCCAGCGGCTGAAAGGTGATGGTCAGCTGGCTAGCCGTCGGCCCCTGATATCCCTGCGCCGACAGGGTGTAGACCACCGACGACGCGTTGGGCAGAACCGCGTCGGCCGGGCGCACCGTCATCGACCCCGTCAGCGGCACCCGCTGCGTGCCGGCGTCCGACGACAGCGTGGCGCCATTGGCGTAGCGGGTGGCCCAGGACAGGGTCACGCTGTCGCGGAAGCCGATGGGCGGGGCTTTCTGCGGCTCGAACTTGTCCACCACCGGCACGCCCACCCGCACGGTGACCTGAACCGCCTTCGACTGGCCGCCGCCGGCGGCGGTCAGGGTATATAGCGTGGACGGCGCCTGCGGCGTGACGCTGAAGCTGCCCTGGCAGGTGCCGCCGCTACATTTGTACACCGTGCCGCCGGGGTCGAGGGTGACCGTGTCGGCGCCGGTGGCGGTGAACAGGATGGTGGAGGACAGGCCCAGGGCGACGATGGGCGGCGTGGCCGTGGCGGTCAGGTCCAGTTCTGCGCTGGTGACCGTCACTGCCAGCATGGCGACCCCGTCGTTGCCGTCGACGCTTTCGTCGATTTCCAGGTCGCACGATGTTCCGGGGGTGCCGTCCACCTGCACGTTGGTCAGTGCGAACGCCACCGAACCACCCACCGGCACCGTGACCGTGCCTTTGAGCGGGGTGGCCAGGAAGGTGCCCGGCTGGCCGCTCAGGGCGTTGATGGACCAACCGGTGCTGCCGGTGTTGCACCCGATCGAGGCCAGCGCGCTGCACAAACCCGCGGGCACGGTGATGATGATGGTGTCGCTGCGCCGGGTGAACGCCACCGGGGCGCCGCTCTGGTTGGTGCCGGTCACCGTCAGCGTGCGGGTGGTGCCGGTGGAAACGGTGTCGGGCGCCACCGTGTAGCTGAGAACGCAGGGGGTATCGCTCATTTCTTCACCGTGCGGGTTTTCTTGTCCGATCCCATGGCGCCGGTCAGCTTCAGCCAGCCTTCGCGCAGGGTGGGCGGGGTGGATGCCAGGGCTGCCTCGCCGGCCGGAGGCACGATGTTGCCGTCCTCGCGCCAGACCGAGACGCCGCTGCGCTCGATCCACGACCAGGTGCCGCCGACCGCGCCGGGCAGCGGCATGGTCAGCTGCGCCGGATCGGTCATCAGCGGCCCCATGCGGAAGGTGATGAACATGGTCTGCAACGCCGCCGCCACCGGGCCGGGCGGCAGCGCCAAGGTGTCCACCGGCTGAATTCCCGACACGCAGGGAATGCCGCCGCGCGGATCGACGATGGCGGTCAGGTACTGTGGGGTGTCGTTCAGCGGCAGCGCCAGGGTGGCGTCGGTCACCACATAGCCGCCGTCGCTCGAGGGGCCGGCAAGCCACCCCGGCAGCGACGCCAGCAGCCGGTCGGGCAGACGCCGGCCATATGCGGCGGCGGCGGGGCGTCCGGCGATGGCGCGCCGGATCCGCCCCAGCCCCGGGTGGAAGCCGCGCGCGGCATAGAAGGTGCCGTAATCGTCGCCCAGGTAATAGCCGGCGGTGCCGTTGTCATCCAGACCGTGATCGCCCACCCGCACCGGAAACACGGTGTCGGTGAAGCCGCCGGTGACGTCCTTGCCGGTGGCCGCCCAGCTTTGGTCCACCCAGGGCAGGCCGCCGGTCCGCAGGCTGGCCGCCATGCGCACCACCGCCATGGGGCGCCCCTGCAGCACCGACAGGTTGCCGTCGGTGGGCTGGCCCAGCGGGTCGGTCTTCCACGTGGTGACGTCGATGGCGTCCAGCAGCGCCGCCAAGGCGTCGGCCTGGGCGCCGCCGGTGGGCAGGTCCAGCAAGCCATGCACCAGTCCCGCCAGATGGGGGTTGGCGATCTGCGGCGGGGTGCCCAGAGGTGCGGCGGCGCCCGGCACCGGGTCCCAGCGGATGGCGCGGCCCTGGTCGTTGATCACCGTGATCAGGGCACCCAAATTGTTGCCGGCGGCGTCGTAGACGGTCAGGCTGTCATCCAGGTGGTTGGGCACCAGCCAGCCGGCGATGGGGCTGGTGGCGTCGGACGAATTGCTGCGCACGGAATCGTCCACCGCCGAGACCAGGCGGGCATCCAGCCGGGCCGGCTGGGCGGCACGGGGCACCGTTTGCAGCACACCGGGAAAGCCCGGCGTCGCCAGCGACGCGGACACCACCGGCTGGGGATTGCGGTTGACGTCGACGGCCTTCAGCACTTGGCCGTAGGCGTCGACGATCCACAGTTTCCGGATCGCCATGTGGCCCGAGCGCACCGGATAGAACGCCTGGGCCGTCGCCATGGGGATATAGCCCTGGGCGCCGGCCGCCATCTGGGCCTGGGGGGCGTCGGCGATGCTGGTCGGCTGTTGCAGGCGCATGGCCATCTGATCGGACAGGCCGCCCATGGCCTGGGCCAGCACGTCCAGGTCGGTCAGTTCCTGCGCCGCCAGCTGCAGGTAGTGCAGATCGAAATCGGGCAGCTTTTTGCGGTTGGCGGCGACAGCCAGGAACTGGTCGATGGACTCGTTCAACTGCAGCGCCTGATTGGGGGTCAGGGTGGTGCGGCCGCTATAGGTCTGGGCCGGTGCCGACAGCGACGAGCCGTTCCAGACATAGTCCACGTCGGCCAGTTCCCAGTCGGCCAGCATATCCTGTGGGGCGGCGGCGGTGGGCATCCACGCCACCTGCCAGTCCATGTAGACCGGCGTCCACGGCGTCACCCACGGCTCCACCGACAACCGCGCCGGGGGCACACCGGTCAGGCCGACCGCGTCGGCGATCACCAGCCCCGGCGCCAGCGCCAGCGCCTCGTCGCTGAACGGTGCCGCCTGAATGGCCCGGATGGCCGCGGCCACCGTATCCAACTGTGCGTCGGTGGGATGGGGAATTCCCAGCCGGCCATAGCACAGCCGCGCCATCCAGCGGGCATTGGCCGGGTCCAGCAGCACGCACTCGACCACCAAATCGGCGAATTCCTTGGGGATGCCCACACCCGTCGGCAGACCGGCGGCCGCCACGTCGTCGGCGGTCAGGGTCACCGGCGTGCCTTGCACCTGCACGGTCAGGGCGGTGATGGTCTGGCCGGTGAAACGGCCGTCCATGGGATCGCCGCCGAAGGCCTCGGGCCGCGCCAGCTTGGTGTCCAGTCCCGCGCCGGCCACCAGCACCACCGGGTCCATGGGGCCCTGGTTGGTGGGGGCGGAAATGGTGGACAGCTCGAATTCCGGGGCCAGCAGCGGCCGCAACCGGTCGGCGGCATCGGCAACGGCGGCGGCCTGGGCTTGGACCGCGTCCTCGGCGGCGGGGATCAGCTCGCCGACCAGCCGGTTCACATAGGCCAGCACCTGCTGCTTGTCGATATGGCTGGCCCGCGTCCAGTTGATCTGCTTCCACAGCGCGCCGAACAGCGCCTCGCGCAGGGACGCCAGGGCGGCCTGGGCATAGTCCTGCGCCATCTGGGCGGCGTTCAGCGCGATCAGCAGATCGGTCTGCTCGGGGTTCAGGGGAACGGTGGAATTGCCGCCCTGGGCGTCGGGCGAGGTGTTGGCGTCGGTGGGGCGGGTCACCACCCAGACGTCGCCCGAGCGGGTGCTGGCGAAGCGTGCCGCCTGCGTCACCATCTCGAACTTGGCGGTGTCGGTGGCGTATTCGAACACCAGCCCGTTCTGGAACGCCAGCATCATGGTTTCGACTTCCTGGCGCACGGTCGCCGGGCTTTGCGAGGCGATCCACGCGGCCAGCGCCTCGGCGGCGGTGGCGCCCACCGCTACGGCCGGGGGATCGGGCTGAATGTCGACGGTATAAAGCTCGTAGCGGTGCTGGGTGCCCTGCCAGGGAATGCTGTGCAGCAGGCCGTGGCACAGGGTCTGCGACGCCAGGTGCAACTGGGCCGGCGTGGCCGGCGGGCCGCCGGTGACGGGATTGGCCGTCAGCCATGCCTGCCACGCCGCCTGGGCGGTGGACAGGGCGGTGGCGGTGCGCCAGTCCAGGCCGCCCATCAGCGATTGCCACTGCGCCTGGTCGGTAAAGCCGCCGGCCGGACCGTACAGCGGGTCGGCGGCGGGATCGGCGTACCAGCCCAGGATCGAATAGGCATAGCTGCCCAAATCGTCGTCGCCCAGCGGGTCGTAGAACGAGAACACCCCCCGGGACGCCTGATAGATGGCGGCGAAGGCGACGTTGGCCGGCGCCACTGCCTGCAGGAAGGGCGGGTTCGGTCCCGGCGTCGCGGTCCAACTGGCCAGCGGCACCACCTTGCCGATGCCGGTATAGCCGCTGCCGCCGTCGGGGTCGGGCCACGACGACAAGCCGTCGTCGCCGGTATAGTCGCTTTGCAGCACCCAGGCGGTCAGCACCGGCGGCTCGCCGTCGTCCGGCACGAACGACCGGGTCACCAGCCAGCGGTTGGGGACAGAGCGGAAGGTCACGGCCGAGGCGTCCGCCTGTTGCGCGCCGCTGCGCAGCGACGACGGCAGCGTCCAGGTCAGATGCAGTCCAAGCTCGGGCACGCCGCCGTCGGTGCTGAACGGCACCGGCTGGGGCGAGGCGTAGGGCAGGGCGGAATAGTCGAAGGCGGTCTGCGCCCAGGTGGCCTCGGTCTGGTTGGGCTGGCCCACCAGCAGCGCCTCGGGGACCAGCGGCACCAGCAGGCAGGGGCCGGCCCAGATGGGGTTGACGACGGGTGCCGCGACGGTGGACATCATTTCCCCCCCGATTGCTGCGGATTGCGGATAAAGGGCTGAACACCGGCGCTTTGGACCATCTCGATGGCGAATTCGGCGCCGCCGAAGGCGCCGGGGTCCATGGCCAGCGCGGCGACCATGGCGGCGGCGGTTTTGGTCACGTCCACCACGCCGTCCACGCTGCCGGTGCGGGTGGTGACCGGCACGGTGACCGCGGCGCCGTTCCGGTAAATCTGCTGGCCGGCATTGGCCCCCGCCGCGTACCGCAGCGTCGCCGACATCGAGACATTGTCGTCGATGACGCCGAAATGCAGGCTTTCCGGCGGCTGGTGGATCTGCACCTGAGCGGGAACCCCGGACAACAGGCAGATCACCACGTCGGTGGACAGCCGATCCAGTCGCAACAATCTCAGCGGCGTGCCGGCCGAATCGGTGGCGGTGACCTCC
>DATGXU010000323.1:0-1559 GCA_035298685.1 Magnetospirillum sp.
GATCGGAACCGATCACCGGCGCCTCAAGCGGCGGGCGGGCCACCTCCGTGGCCCTTGCCTCCCGCGGCACAAGCCGCGCGGCGCAGTCGCGCCTAGGAAAGTACAGGTGGAGGTCAATGGGTGACCCGCTCCCATTCGGCGACGCGGCTTTCGGCCTCTTCGCGGGTGGTGCCATAGCGTTTCTGCAACTGGCCGATCAACTGGTCGCGCTGTCCGGCCATGCGGTCCAGGTCGTCATCGGTCAACTCGCCCCACTGTTCCTTGACCTTGCCGCGGAATTCGGTCCAATTGCCTTTGACCTGATCCCAATTCATGCTGTCCTCCGTCCGTTGGCTGTCCATACCAACACCGGCGCGTGCGGCGAGGTTCCGTCCGGGTATGCTGAAGAAGCGTTCGATCGTCATCGCCGGCCACGCCACCAGCGTATCGCTGGAACCGCAATTCTGGGATGTGCTCAAGACCATCGCCGAGGAACAGGGGCGGTCCATCAATCAATTGGTGGCGGATATCGACCTGACGCGGCAGGGAAACCTGTCGTCGGGAATTCGGGTGTTTGTCCTGGAATATCTCCAAAAGAAAACCCCCGGCGGGTCCCAGGCCGGGGGTTGACGAGGTCGCGGTGCACTCCTGCCGCGCTATCCGGGGATTTTTTCTTTGGCGCCCGGATCGCGCCAGTCGGCGGTCTATCGCTTCAGTCGGCTGACGACAAAGTAAAGCAATCCGCCGGTTACCACCAGGATGCTGACCAGGAAACCCAGAGCGATACGGGCCTCGTTATCCAGAACCATGTTGATCTCCCCCCATGACGGGATCTACTTGATGGTGCCGGCGACAGTACCAGCGGTTGGTTGTTCATGCTTTGACATGGATCAGTGTGCACTGCGGCAATAAACTACGCCGGTTACTTGCGCGCGACCCTGCTCTGGACAGCGGCCGCCGGCGGTCGCACCATGGGGTATCCGGGCAGGAGAACCGCCATGACCGTTCCCCAAATCGTCGTTCGCGCGCCGGCCCAAGGTGGGCCCGACTGGCAGGGCAAGGAATGGATGCTTGCCAATGGCCTGGGCGGTTACGCCTCGGGTACGCTGGCGGGCGGGGCCAGCCGCCGTCACGACGGATTGCTGGTGTCGGCGCTGGATGCGCCCCGTGGCCGCACCGTCATGCTGGACGGCATCGACGAGACGGTGGTGGCGGATGGTGGCGCGGTGCCGTTGTTCGACTGGGTGGTGGAATTCCGCCTGGAGCTGGGCCTGCCGGTGTGGCGCTTCCAGGGCGCGGGCCGGGTGATCGAGCGCCGCATGGTGATGCCGTGGCGGCAGAACACCGTGCATGTGCTGTACAGCCTGCTTGAGGGCGAGCCGGTCGGGCTGGTGCTGCGGCCATGGCTGCATGTGCGCCATGCCGATTGGGGCGTCGACCAGCCGCTGTTGCAGGCGGCGCCGGTGGACCCCGAGGACGGCCGCGTCGAGATCACGCTGGCGCCCTGGCCCACCCTGCGGCTGGGCGTGGCCGGGTGGCGCGGCGATTTCACCGATCCGCAACAGCGTCAGGCGGTCTAT
>DATGXU010000324.1:0-6672 GCA_035298685.1 Magnetospirillum sp.
CACCCGCCACGATTTGGGGCGCGACAAGTTCATCGAGCGCGTGTGGGAATGGAAGGCCGAATCCGGCGGTACCATCACCCGCCAGCTGCGCCGCCTTGGCGCCTCGCCCGATTGGGCCAAGGAACGCTTCACCATGGACGAGGGGCTGAGCGACGCCGTCCGCACGGTGTTCGTCAACCTCTACAAACAGGGCCTGATTTATCGCGACAAGCGGCTGGTGAACTGGGACCCCAAGCTGCACACCGCCATTTCCGACCTGGAAGTGGAGCAGCGCGAGGTGAAGGGCCATATGTGGCACTTCAAGTACCCGGTCGAGGGGATGGAGGACACCTTCATCACCGTGGCCACCACCCGTCCCGAAACCATGCTGGGCGACAGCGCCGTCGCCGTGCACCCCGAGGACGAACGCTACACCCATCTGGTCGGCAAGATGGTGCGCCTGCCCATCGTCGGCCGCCTGATCCCTATCGTCGCCGACGAATATTCCGACCCGACCAAGGGCACCGGCGCGGTGAAGATCACCCCGGCCCACGATTTCAACGACTTCGAGGTCGGCAAGCGGCACAACCTGCCGCAGATCAACATTCTCGACCGTGACGCCCGCATTACCGGCGACGTGCCGGCCGACTACCTTGGCCTGGACCGCTATGACGCGCGCAAGAAGGTGGTCGCCGCCATCGAGGAAATGGGGCTGCTCGACAAGATCGAGAACCACGTTCACATGGTGCCCTATGGCGACCGCTCGGGCGTGGTGATCGAGCCGTGGCTGACCGACCAGTGGTACGTGGATGCGCCGACCCTGGCCAAACCCGCCCTTGAGGCGGTGGAAACCGGCAAGACCAAGTTCCATCCCAAGCATTGGGAAAACACCTATTACGAGTGGATGCGCAACATCCAGCCGTGGTGTGTCTCGCGTCAGATCTGGTGGGGCCATCAGGTTCCGGCCTGGTACGGCCCCGACGGGCAGGTTTTCGTCGAGATGGACGAAGCCGCCGCCGCGACGGCCGCGACCGCCCATTACGGCAAGGACGTCGAGCTGACCCGCGATTCCGACGTTCTCGACACCTGGTTCTCGTCGGCGCTGTGGCCGTTCTCGACCCTGGGCTGGCCGGAAAAAACGCCGGAACTGGCGCGCTATTACTCCACCGACGTTCTGGTGACCGGTTTCGACATCATCTTCTTCTGGGTTGCCCGCATGATGATGATGGGCATCCATTTCATGGGTGACGTGCCGTTCAAGGACATCTACATCCACGCCCTGGTCCGCGACGAGAAGGGCCAGAAGATGTCGAAGTCCAAGGGCAACGTCATCGATCCCCTGGTGCTGATGGACAAGTACGGCTGCGATGCCGTGCGCTTCACCCTGGCGGCGCTGGCCGCCCAGGGCCGCGACATCAAGCTGGCGGAAAGCCGGGTCGAGGGCTATCGCAACTTCGCCACCAAGCTGTGGAACGCGGCGCGGTTCTGCCAGATGAACGAATGCGCTCCGGTCGCCGGCTTCGACCCCAAGGCGGTCAAGGAGACGGTGAACCGCTGGATCGTCGGCAAGACTGCCGAGGTGGCCGACAAGGTGGGGGCCGCGCTCGACGGCTATCGCTTCGACGCCGCCGCTGGCGCCGCCTATCAGTTCGTCTGGGGAACCTTCTGCGACTGGTACCTGGAATTCGCCAAGCCTATCTTCTCGTGCACCGACGAAACGGCGAAGGCGGAAACCCGCGCCACCGCCGCCTGGGTGCTGGACATGATCCTGCACGTGCTGCACCCGTTCATGCCGTTCATCACCGAAGAGCTGTGGGCGCAGATGGGGGGGCGCAGCGACCAGTTGATGCTGCGCGACTGGCCGAAATTCGACGGTCTGCACGATGCCGCCGCCGAAGAGGAAATGGACTGGGTGGTCCGCGTCATTTCCACCGTGCGCGGCGTGCGGTCGGAAATGAATGTCCCCGCCAGCGCCCAGGTCGATCTGCTGGTGTCGGGGCTGGCCCCGGCCAAGCAGGGATGGGCCAAGACCCATGCCGACCTGATCGTTCGCCTGGCCCGACTGGCCGCGCTTGAGCCCCATGCCGCCGGCGACCGGGTGGCGCAGGCGTTCTCGCATGGCGCCGCGCAGATGGTGGTGGACGAAGCGACCCTGGTGATGCCGCTGGCCGGCGTCATCGAGATCGACAAGGAACGCGCGCGCCTGGAAAAGGAAATCGCCCGGGTGGAAACCGAGATCGGCAAGGTGGACAAGAAGTTCGCCAACCCGGACTTCGTTGCCAAGGCGGCGCCGGAAGTGGTCGAGGAAAACCGTGAACGCCGTGCCGAATGGACGGCGGCGAAGGAAAAGCTGCAAGAAGCCCTGCAGCGTCTTTCCGGTGCGTAAGAACGGCGAGGGGGCTTCGGCCCCCTTGTTTTTGTGGACGCGCAAAAAAACAAACCCCGCCGCACCTGCGACGGGGTTTGTCGTTTTCTGTTCGCGTTTCGGCGGAAGCTTACTGGGCGATCACGCTGACGGAGCGGCGGTTCTTCGACCAGGCCGACTCGTTCGAGCCGTTGGCCTCGGGGCGCTCCTTGCCATAGCTGGTGGTGGTCAGGCGGTTGGCCGACACACCCTGGGCCTGCAGATATTCGCGAACCGACTGGGCGCGGCGGTCGCCCAGCGCCAGGTTGTATTCGCGGGTGCCGCGGTCGTCGGCGTGGCCTTCGATGCGCAGCGAGATGGTCGGGTAGCGGCGCAGGAAAGCAGCCTGACGGTCCAGGGTCTGCTTGGACTCGCCGGTCAGCGACACGCTGTCGGTGCCGAAGTAGACGCGGTCGCCCACGCTGGACTGGAATTCACGCTGAAGCTGGGCCAGACGCTCGGCCTCGGTCAGCGCACCCTGTCCAACGGGACCGCGCGGCTGCTGCGCACCCAGGTTGGAGCCCGTGCCCGAGGCGCCGCCGTTCTGCTGGGTCTGGTCCGAGCAGGCGGCAATGGCGAGGAGGGCGGCAGCGGCGGTGAGCGAAACGACGATGCGACGCATGGTTTTGTGTTCCCTGGTGGTGGTCTTCTGTCGGCGTTGAACCAGCCGATGTTCGGCACAATGGCCGACGAAGGTGGCGAAAATGTGGAATGGCCCCTCCGTTGGGGGAGAGGCCATTGCTCTACCACGAAACCTGGGTTCAGCCCAGGTTCTTCTCGACGAACTCCCAGTTGACCAGGTGGTCAAGGAAGGCCTGCACGAAGTCGGGGCGACGGTTCTGGTAATCCAGATAATAGGCGTGTTCCCACACGTCGACGGTCAGCAGGGCCTTTTGGCCATGGGCCATCGGCAGATCGGCGTTGCCGGTCTTGGCGATCTTCAGCTTGCCGGCTTCCTCGACCAGCCAGGCCCAGCCGGAACCGAACTGGGTGACGGCGGCGTTCTTGAATTCCTCGGCGAACTTTTCGTACGAGCCGAAGGCGGCTTCGATGGCGGCCAGCACCTTGCCCGACGGCTTGCCGCCGCCGCCCTTCTTCATGCAGTTCCAGAAGAAGGTGTGGTTCCACACTTGGGCGGCGTTGTTGAACACCCCCTGCTTGGCCGGCAGATCCTTGGCGGCGGCGAGGATGATGTCCTCGAGCGACTTGCTCGCCAAGTCGGTGTCCTTCACCAGATTGTTCAGGTTGGTGACATAGGCGTTGTGGTGCTTGCCGTGGTGGAACTCAAGCGTCTGGGCCGAGATGTGGGGCTCGAGCGCGCTCTTGTCATAGGGAAGCGGGGGAAGCTCAAAAGCCATGGCGATGCCTCTTTTGGTCTATGGGGCTAGTTTGGAAAATGTCTAAACACGCCGCACAAAATAGGTAAGCGGCGACCCGTTGTGAAGAGGCTAAAACACTATCACGCGAACGAAAGGTCGTCTCGCCCCACCGCCAGCCGGGTTGCGGCAAGGCCGGAGACTATGGCGGCTTCCATGGTACAGGGCCATGGCGACGCCAGCCAGTCGCCCGCAAGCCATAGCCACGGCACGTTGGTGACAGCCCCGGGACGCCGGGCCACCACCTCGGGGGTATGGCTCAGGGTGGCGCGGCGCTCCTTGATCACCCGTACCGCCGGCAAGGCGTGGGCTTCCGCGCGCAGGATCGGTGCGATTTCCGCCCACAGGATGGTGGCGATGTCCTCGGCCGGCAGCGCGGCCAACGTGTCGGCGGCCGAAACCGTGACGGAAATCACGTCGTCGCGCATGAACAGCCATTGCGCCATGCCCCCGACCAGCCCCAGGAAGGGCTGGCCGCCGGGCATGACGGCCGGCGAATCGAGCAGGAAATGGGCGTTGACAATGGCAGCCGACGGCAAGAGCGGCAATTCGGGCAGCAAGCCGGCCGCGGTCCAGGCGGGCACGGCAAGCACCGCACGGTCGTTTTCACCCATCGCGACCATGCCGTCGTCGAATTCCAGCGCCTGCGGGTGGACGGCCAGCAGGCGGTGGCCAAAGCGCAACTGGGCGCCATGGGCCGCCAGGGTTGCCACGGCGGGCGCGGCGAACAGCGCCGACAAACCGCCCGTGGCCAGATAGGGCCGCATGGCGGTCTTGCCGCCCAGCAACACCTCGCGCAGGACGCAGGCCAGCAGGCGGGCCGAGGCATGCTCGGGGGGGGTGTTCAGGATGGCCTCGCACAACGGCTTCCACAGGCTGGAATAGGCGCGGCGATGGCCCAATCGCGTGGCAACGCTCTGCATGCGGGGAACCCAGGGCAGGCCCAGCGCCGAGACGGTTTCGCCCAATCCCGCCGCCAGCGTGCCGGGCCTGACCACCCAGTGACGGCGGCTGGCCAGATCGAGGAAGGGAAACACCGGCTCGGCCCGTTCCAGCGTTTCGTGGCCGCCGATGGCGGCGGCGAAGGCCAGGGCGTGACGATTGGCGCCCAGCAGCAGATGGCTGCCGTTGTCCACCACCCGGTCCAGGCGGTGGCAGCGAAACGAACGGCAGCGGCCGCCGGCATGGGGGGCGGCCTCGTGCATCGCCACGCGCCAGCCCGCCCGGGCGCCGGCCACTGCGGCGGCTAGGCCGGCCAGACCGGAACCGATGACATGCAGCGTTCCCGTCACGATCGCGCCACCACCACGCGCAAGGCGATCCACAACCGGCTCGCGCCCGACAGACGCGGCGGCGGCTGTTCGGGGGTGCGCCAATTTCGCCGCTTCAACCGGTCCAGCAGCCGTCGATAGGTTGCCATCATCACCAGGGCGGGCAATAGGCGCTTCCGTCCCAGGCGGGTGATTTCCGCCTCGGCCCGCTGGAAGTCCTCTTCCGCCCATTGGGCCACCATGGCACAGGCTGCGGGAAGGGCAGGGTGGGTAAGCACCGCGCGCGGCGTGTGGATAGCGATTCCCGCCGCGTGCAACGCTTCGGCGGGCAGATACAGGCGGCCCAGCCGCGCGTCCTCGGCCAGATCGCGCAAGATGTTGGTTAGTTGCAGGGCCTCGCCCAGGCTGACCGCCAATTCCTCGGCCTCGGGGCGCTCGAAGATGCGCACCGCCAGCATGCCCACCGAGCCTGCGACCTGTCGGCAATAGCGGCGCAATACGGTCATGGGGGGCGCTGTCAATGGCCCGTTGACATCGGCCTCCATGCCATCGATCAGGGCTTCCAGCTCGGCGCGGGGTAGGTCGTAGCGGCGGATGGCCGGCAGCAGGGCTTCCAGCACCGGGTTCAGTGCCACCCCCGTTTCATAAAGCGCCGCCACGGCGCCGCGCATGACGGCCAGTTGGGCGCGGCGGCTGTCCACGCTGCCATCGCCGTCGGCAATGTCGTCAAGCAGGCGGCAATAGCCGTAAAGGGCGAACATGGCGCGACGGCGGGCGCGCGGCAGCAGCAGCATGGCCCAATAAAACGACGAGCCTCCACTCATCCCTTCCATCCCCGCACCAGCCCACTGAGGACGGCACCGGCGTAATCCAGCGGCGACAGTTTGACCTTGCGGACCAGCGGATCGTGGCGGCGCAAACGGGCGGACAGGCGCTCGGCCACCACCAGGGTGATGGCGGCCTGCAGGCGCAGGCGGCGGTCGGCGATGCGACGGGGCAGCGGGCGGGCCAGGTCAATCAGCCCGTCCACATGATCCAGGGTGATGTCGAACACCTGGCGCAAGGCGGCGGGGGTCCTCTCCTCGGCCAGCACGTCATGGGTCAGACCGGCGCTGCGCAGCCAGTCGCGGGGAATGTAGACCCGGCCCAGGGCGCCCAGGTCGTCGGCGCAATCCTGCAGGTGATTGAGAACCTGCAAGGCGGCGCACAGGGAATCGCTGGGGCCGAAAGTGTCGGCGCTTTCGTCGTGGAGCTGCAGCAGAAAGCGCCCGACCGGCGCCGCCGAAAAACGGCAATACATCATCAGGTCGCCCCAGTCGCGGCAATGGTCCACCACCGCATCGCGGCGAAAGGCCTGCAGCAACTGGGCGGCGTGACCCAGCAGGGCTTCGTTGTCGGCCACCGCTTCGCACAGGTTTAGGGCCGTCTCGGTGCCGGAAGCATCGCGCCGATGGATCAGCGCCTCTTCCAGCGCATCCAGCCGCGCCAGCTTGGCGTCGGCCGACAGCGTGGGGTCGTCGGCGATGTCGTCGGCGGTGCGGGCGAAATGGTAGAACGCCATGACCTGCCGGCGCGTCGCTGCGGGCAGCAGAAACGACGCTACCGGGAAGTTTTCCTCGGCGGCGGTTTTTCCGGTGGTTGC
>DATGXU010000325.1:0-8394 GCA_035298685.1 Magnetospirillum sp.
ATCGATCCCCATCTGCTGAACGCCGCCATGGCCCGCGTGCTGGGGCTGGAAGGGGTGATCCTGACTCCGGTGTCCAGCGACCTGATGGCCCATCTGGGCCGCGACAACGCCGCCCATCTGATCGAACTGTTCCTGCGCGAAGGCGCCCGCACGGTGGAACGGGTGCTGGCGCTGGTCGCGTCCGGCGGCAATCTGGCCGAATTGGCGGCGCAGGCCCACGACTTGAAAGGCATGGCCGCCTATGTGGGCAGCGGCGAAGTGCCCGAGGTGGCCGCGCAACTGGAACAGGCGGCGCGCCAGGCCGACGCGGATGCGGTGGCGGCGCTGGCGGAACGGCTGCGGACCGAATGGCAGCGCACCGAGCCGCTGGTGCGCGACCATCTGGTGGTGTTGCAAAATGGGGACGTTGCCGGCGCCGGGGGGCGCCAGCCGTTGCCGGTCTGATACCGTGAACGCGGCAAACGCCCGGCCAAGGCCGGGCGTGCCGTTTCGTTTCGGGGGTGGGCGATCGCGCCCCTATGCCGCCTGGGGCGCCGCGCCGGCCAGCCGCACGCCGCGCAGGAAGGCTTCCACGTGGTGGCGCAGTTCCGTCGCCTGTCCCGACAGCTCGCCCGCCGCCTGCAACACTTCGACGGCGGTGGTGCCGGCGGTTTGCGCCGCCAGGCTGACCTCGACGATGTTGTGCGAAACTTCCTGGGTGCCGTTGGCGGCCTGCTCGACGTTGCGGGCGATTTCGTGGGTGGCGGCGGTTTGCTGTTCCACCGCAGTGGCGACTTCCGAGGAATTGCGGCTGATGTCGCCGATGATGCCGGCGATGGTGCCGATGGCATTGGCGGCTTCGCGCGCCGATCCCTGAACCGCGCCGATCTGGGCGGTGATCTCGGCGGTGGCCCGCGCGGTTTGGGTGGCCAGGTTCTTCACCTCCGAGGCGACCACGGCGAAGCCCTTGCCGGCCTCGCCGGCTCGCGCCGCCTCGATGGTGGCGTTCAGCGCCAGCAGATTGGTCTGCGCGGCGATGGCGGTGATCATGTCCACCACCTCGCCGATACGCCCGGCGGCTTCGGTCAGGCTGGCGACGATCTCGCCGGAGCGGTGGGCCTCGCGGACGGCGGTTTCAGCGATGCGGGCGGAACTGTCGACCTGACGGGCGATTTCCGCCTCGGTGACCGACAGTTCTTCGGTGGCGGCGGCCACAGTCTGCACGTTCATGGCCGCCTGACCGGCGGCCGAGGCCACCGCCGACGATTGCAGCCGGGTCTGCTCGGCGATGGCCGACATGGATTGGCTGGTCGCCTGCATCTGGGTGGCGGCGGCGGTGACCGATTTGGCGACCTGCGCGATCTGCAGGTCGAATTCCGCCGCCAGCCGCTCGATCTCGCGCTGGCGGGAAAGCTGGGCCTCCTGCTGGACCTGCCGCTCGGCGGCGGTCTTTTCCGCCGCCTCGACGTGTTCGCGGAAGATCACCAGGCCGCGCGCCAGCTCGCCGATCTCGTCCGCGCGGCCGGTGTGCTGGATGGCGAAATCGTGTTCGTCATTGGTCAGGCGGCGGATGGCCTGGGTGACGTCGCCCAGCGGACGGGTGATGTCGCGGCCGATCAGGGTGGCGATCAACCCCACCGCCGCCAGCACCGCCACCGCAGCGGCGCCGAACAGCAGGGCGCGCTGGTGGAAGGCGGCATCCACGTCGTCGACATAGATGCCCGAGCCGATCACCCAGCCCCAGGGCGCGAAACCCGCCACATAGGACAGCTTGGGCACCGGCTGGTCCGAGCCCGGTTTCGGCCACTGATAGGTGACCATGCCGCTGCCCGCCTGGTTGATCTGCTGGTTCATGGCCCGGAAGACGAAGGTGCCGGCCTTGTCCTGCATGGAATCGACGCTGGTGCCGATCAGCTTGGCGTTGGTGTGGGCCAGCATGACCGAATCGCCCAGCCGGTGGACCCACAGATATTCGGCGCCGTCGTAGCGGATGGCGGAAATGGCCGCCAGCGCGCGGGCCTGAGCCTCGTCGTGGCTTAGGGCGCCATCCTGTTCCTGCCGGTGGTAATGGGCGATAAGCGTTCGGCCCAGATCGACGATGTGCCGCGTCTTGATCTCGCGGTCCGCCAGCAAATCCGATCGCATTTGAAAAACGCTGAACGCCACCACCGCCAGTGTGCCGAGCACAGCGGTGACGACGATCAGCCATAGCCGACCGCCAATGCGCATACTTTCCTCCCCCAGCGAGTGTCGCTCTCCGGCAACTATCTCGTGCAAGTTTTAGAGTATCTGTAAGATACGCACGGTTGTCAACTTACGGGTTAGGTGGGCACCTATACGATAGGGTAATGCCGGGCGCCCTCAGCTTTTGGCTTTCTTCAGGGCGGCTTCAAGCGCGTCGCAGACGGTGGCCAGCACCTTCAGCCGGGCGAACGGCTTGTCGTTGGCTTCGACCATGGTCCAGGGGGCGATGGTGGTCGAGGTTTTCTCCACCATGTCGTTGACCGCCGCTTCGTAGTCGCTCCACTTCTCGCGGTTGCGCCAATCTTCCTCGGTCAGCTTCCATTTCTTGTATTCGATTTCGCCACGTTGCTGGAAGCGGGCCAGCTGTTCCTCGGGGGTGATGTGCAGCCAGAATTTGCACAGCACGGTGCCCGCCAGGACCATCTGCTCCTCGAAGTCGATGATCTCGCCATAGGCGCGCTGCCAGGCTTCCTCGGTGCAAAAGCCCTCGACCCGTTCCACCAGCACGCGGCCGTACCATGAGCGGTCGAAGATGGTGACGCGGCCGGCGCGGTCCAGATGGCGCCAGAACCGCCACAGGTAATGCTGGGCGCGCTCTTCCTCGGTGGGGGCGGCGATGGGAATGACCCGATAGTCGCGGGCGTTCAGCGCGTTGGTCAGGCGGCGGATGGTGCCGCCCTTGCCGGCGGCGTCCCAGCCTTCGAACACCAGCACGGTCGAGATGCCCTTGTCCTTGGCGCGCCGATGCAACTGCGACAGCCGGCCCCGGTGTTCCTGCAGGGCGCGGTTATAATCGTCGGGTCCGACGTTGCGGGTCATGTCCAGCGACGACAGGATGGAGGGCTGGTTGGCAAGCGCCGCCGGCTTGGCCGCCTTGGACTTCTTGGTCGGTTTCTTCAGCTCGGCGACGATCTTCTTCGTCACCTCGCGCGCTTCCAGGTGCCGGATGATGGCGTCGCGCACGGTGTTCAGCACCACCGAGGTGCGATAGCGCGCATCCGCACCCTCGACGATGTGCCATTGGGCATGGCCCTTCGAGGTGTGCATGATCAGCCGCTCGGCGGCGCCGACGAACTTGTCGTAAAGCTTGGCGTGCTTCCAGTCGGTGTCCGACACCTGCCACGCGGTCAGCGGATCGTCTTCCAGCTTCTTCAGGCGCTTCTTCTGGGCCTTCTGCGACAGATGCATCCAGAATTTCAGGATCAGCGCGCCTTCGTCGGCCAGGGTCTTTTCGAAGTGGACGACGCGGTCCAGTTCCTCGTCCATCTCGGCCACCGAGATGTTGCCCAGCGCGCGCGACAGGAACGGGCGGTGGTACCACGACGACAGGAACAGGCCGATCTTGCCCTTGGGCGGCAGGTCGCGCCAATAGCGCCAGTATTCGGGGCGCTCGCGTTCCTCGTCCGACGGCGGACCATAGGCGCGGGTGTCGATCCAGCGCGGGTCCATCCATTCGTTCAGCAGGTTGACGGTCTCGTTCTTGCCGGCGCCATCGACGCCGGCGAACACGATAATGACCGGGAAGTCGGCGCCGCGCAGGCGCTGCTGCAGGTCCAGCAGCTCGGTCCTGAGCTGCGGCGCCATGGCGTCGAATTCCTCGCGGCTGACCTTGCGGCCCAATTCGGCGGCCTCGAACATGACGCCTTCCCCTTCCCCCGGTTGCACGGCATGACCGCCAGCACGCTATGCCTTTCCGCCGGGCCGCTCAAGAGCCGAGGCGGTCGAGGGCAAAGGCCAGCCCGGCGCAGATACTGGCGCAGACGGCCAGGGCAAGGGCCAGTCTCAGTCGGCTGTTTCGCATGGCGCCCCGCTCATTTCCAGATGGGCTTGCCGCTGCCCGGCAGCCCGTATTCGGCCCAGCGTTCGCTGACGCGGTCCACCACCGCCTGGTCCATGCGCAGTTTGACGCCCCATTCGCGGTGGGTTTCCGGCGGCCACTTGTTGGTGGCGTCCAGGCCGATCTTGCCGCCCAGGCCGCTTTCCGGGCTGGCGAAGTCCAGATAGTCGATGGGGGTGCCTTCGACCACGGTGATGTCGCGGGCCGGGTCCATGCGGGTGCTGACCGCCCACATCACGTCTTTCCAGTCGCGGGCGTCGATGTCGTCATCCACCACGATGACGAACTTGGTGTACATGAATTGCTTGAGGAAGCTCCAGATGCCGAACATCACCCGCTTGGCATGGCCGGGATAGGCCTTCTTGATGCTGACCACGGCGATGCGATAGCTGCATCCCTCGGGCGGCAGCCAGAAATCCTTGATCTCGGGGAATTGCTGGGCCAGCAGCGGGATGAACACCTCGTTCAGCGCCTCGCCCAGCACGCTGGGCTCGTCCGGCGGGCGGCCGGTGAAGGTGGACAGATAGATGGGGTCGCGGCGCATGGTGATGGCCGAGACGCGGAAAACCGGGAAGTCCTCGACGTTGTTGTAATAGCCGGTGTGGTCGCCGTAGGGACCTTCGGGGCCGAATTCGTCCAGCATGACGTGGCCTTCCAGCACGATCTCGGCCTCGGCCGGAACCTTCAGCGGCACCGTCTTGCAATCCACCAGCTCGACCTTGCGGCCGCGCAGCAGCCCGGCGAACTGGTATTCGCTGAGCGTTTCCGGCACCGGCGTCACCGCCGCGATGATGGTGCCGGGATCGGCGCCGATCACCACCGCCGCCGGCATGGGTTCGCGCTTCTGCCCCGCCCACCGCTGATAGTGCTGGGCGCCGCCGCGATGCTTCAGCCAGCGCATCAGCGTGGTGTTACGCCCGGTCACCTGCATGCGATAGATGCCCAGGTTGAAGTTGTCGCGCTTGTCGCCCTTGGCGTCGGGACCCTGGGTCACCACCAGCGGCCAGGTGATCAGCGGCGCCGGCTCGCCCGGCCAGCAGCCCTGGATGGGCAGCATGGACAAATCCACCTGATCGCCCTGATAGACCACCTGCTGGCACGGGGCCGAGCCCACGGTCTTGGGCTTCATGGCCATGACGGTCTTGACCAGCGGCAGCATCTCCAGCGCCTCGCGCCAGCCGCCCGGCGGTTCCGGCTGCTTGAGGAAGGCCAGGGTCTCGCCCACCTCGCGCAGTTGCGCCGGTTCGCGGTCCATGCCCCAGGCCACCCGCTCGACCGTGCCGAACAGGTTCACCAGCACCGGCATGGGATAGCGGGAACCGTCGGCCCTGACCACGTTTTCGAACAGCACCGCCGGGCCTTGTTCGGCCAGCAGGCGGGTCTGGATCTCGGTCATTTCCAAGGCGGGCGACACCGGGGCCGAGACACGCACCAGCCGGCCGGCGGCCTCGAGCTTGTGGATGAAATCGCGCAAGGAATCGTAGGGCAAGGCGGCCTCCGCAAAGTCGGCGCTCAGGTAAGCGTCAACTGGCCTCGGGCGTCAACCCTAATGCCATAGGCGGCTTGGCCCGCTGTGCGTTTGGCTGTAGGCTAAGGCCGGGTGCGGGGGTCTAAAAACACGTTGGGGATGGGGCGTCGTTGCGGCGTCGAGGAGAAGGGCATGGCTGCGGCATCGCAGGAACAGCGTTATCGCACGTTGATCGAGCTGGGCATCGCCCTGTCGGCCGAGCGCAACCACAATCGCCTGATGGAGAAAATCCTTCTGGGCGCCAAATCCATGACCAACGCCGACGGCGGCACCCTGTACCTGGTGACCGAGGCGCGGGACGGTCTCAAGTTCGAGATCATGCTGAACGACACCTTGGATGTCGCCATGGGCGGCACCAGCGGCAAGGAAATTCCGTTCCCGCCGTTGCGCCTGTACGACGGTGCCGGCAATCCCAACCACAAGAACGTCGCCTCCTATTGTGCGCTGTCGGGTTCCACGGTGAACATCGCCGACGCCTACAACGCCGACACGTTCGACTTTTCCGGCACCAAGGCCTTCGACGCCAAGACCGGCTATCGGTCCAAGTCGTTCCTGACCGTGCCGCTCAAGAATTACGAGGGCGAGGTCATCGGCGTCCTGCAATTGATCAACGCCCGCGACCGCCGGGGCCGGGTGATCGCGTTCAGCGCCGACATCGCGCCGCTGATCGAGGCGCTGTCCAGCCAGGCGGCGGTGGCGCTGGACAACGCCCGGCTGATCGAGGCGCAGCAGCATCTGTTCAAAAGCTTCATCCGCGTCATCGCCGGCAGCATCGACGCCAAGAGCCCCTATACCGGCGGCCATTGCGACCGCGTGCCCAGCCTGACCTTCATGCTGGCGCGGGCGGCGTGCGAAAGCACCGACGGTCCGTTCAAGGACTTCGTGCTGACCGAGGACGAGTGGTACGAGCTGGAGGTCGCCGCCGGCCTGCACGATTGCGGCAAGGTGACCACGCCGGAATACATCGTCGACAAGGCCACCAAGCTGGAGACCATCTACAACCGCATCCACGAAGTGCGCATGCGGTTCGAGGTGTGCAAGCGCGACGCGGTGATCGACTATCTGCAGGGCGTGCTGGCCGAGGAAACGCCGGAACCCGAGCTGAAGGCGCGGTTGGACGAACGGCTGGCGCAGTTGGACGACGACTTCGCCTTTGTCGCCGAATGCAACGTGGGCGGCGAGTTCATGGCCCCCGAGCGCATCGAGCGGGTGGGCCGCATCGCCGAACAGACCTGGGTGCGCACGCTTGACGACACGCTGGGCCTGTCCATCGACGAAATGCGCCGCCGCAAGGCCGACGAACCCAAGCCGCCGGTGGTCGAGCGATTGCTGGCCGACAAGGACTGGCACATCATTCCGCACGACCGGCCGGTGGATTTGGCGCAATACGACGCCGAAGGCTTCGCCATGCGGCCGTGCGCCAACAAGTACAATCTGGGCGAGCTCTACAACCTTGCCATCGGCCGCGGTACCCTGACCGCCGAGGACCGGTTCAAGATCAACGAGCACATCACCCAGACCATCCTGATGCTGAAGGCGCTGCCTTTCCCCAAGAACCTTGCCCGCGTGCCGGAATGGGCGGGCGGCCACCACGAAAAGATGGACGGCACCGGCTATCCCAAGGGGTTGACGCGGGACCAGATGTCGCTGCCGGCCCGCATGATGGCCATCGCCGACATCTTCGAGGCGCTGACCGCCGCCGACCGTCCGTACAAGAAGCCGAAAACCCTGTCGGAATCGCTGAAGATCATGTCGTTCATGGTCAAGGACAGGCACATCGACCCCGACCTCTGGCAGCTGTTCCTGTCGTCGGGGGTGTGGAAAACCTATGCCGAGCGCAACCTGCGGCCCGACCAGATCGACGACGTGGACATTTCCGTCTATCAGCCCAAACCCGCCGCCTGAACCTTCGCGGGGATTGGGCGATTGACAAAAACCCCGGTTGGCTTATCTGTCCGCCCCGAACAACAACGGGAAAGAACCGTCATGCTTGAACGGATGATCGAGCGTTACCTGTTTTCCGGCCGCTGGCTGCTGGTTCCGCTTTACGTGGGGCTGACGGTGATGCTCGTCTTTTTCAGCGTGAAGTTCTTTCAGGAGCTGATCCATCTGGTGCCCAAGCTGGCGGATTTCAGCGAAAGCGACCTGATCCTGGCGGCGCTGTCGCTGGCCGATCTGGTGCTGGTGGGCAATTTGCTGGTGATGATCATCCTGTCGGGCTACGAAAACTTCGTCTCGCGCATCGAAGCGGCGCAGGGCGCGGGTGAATTGTCGTGGCTGGGCAAGGTGGACGCCGGGACGCTGAAGATCAAGGTGGCGGCGTCCATCGTCGCCATCTCCTCGATCCATCTGCTCAAGGCGTTCGTCAAGGTCGAGACCTTGCCCAACGACAAGCTGATGTGGCTGGTGGTGATCCACCTGACCTTCGTCGTCTCGGCGCTGCTGCTGGCATTCGTCGACAAGATCGCCTTTGCCACGCATCGCAGCCATTGAACGGACCGGCCTCCATGGAAGAACTGAACTTCATTTCCCTGCCGGTGGTGGCGGTGCTGAGCCTGGTGGGCGGTCCGTTGCTGTTGCGCCGTGCCGGCTATCCCGCCGGCAAGACGGTGTTCGGCACGCTGACCGCCATGGCCGTGCTGTTGGGAATTTGGGGCGTGGTGTCGGCGATCCAGAACCGGCTGGGGCTGGTGGCGCTGCCGCTGGGCTGGCTGGTGCCCGCCTTGGCCGCCGTCGCCGCGTGGCGCTGGCGCGATCGCCTTTAGACCCTATGTTCGCGGCCTGAAACGGCTGGCGGCCCGTCCCA
>DATGXU010000326.1:0-11762 GCA_035298685.1 Magnetospirillum sp.
GCGTCAGGGTTCGGCATAGGTATCGCTGCATCCCCTGATTTCAGCCATGGCGGTCCGGCCGTGAACGCGAAAATACTTGCCCGGCCGCCCGCACGGACAATCGTCCTGGCCGTCGATGGTGCCTTCGTCCTCGGTCAGCAGCACGTGGCCGGGATAGGAACGCGGCAACAGCGACACCAGCTCCACCAGCCCGCGCGCCCCCATGGGCAGGGCGGCGAAGTCGGCGTCGCGAATGATGACGTCGCAATAGACCGGGCAATGAAGGTGGCCGGCCTCGCATTGCATGAAGATCGAGCCGGTCTGTTCGACCATGCCGTAGTAATTGTGCACCCGCGACAATCCCGCCACCTCGGCCAGATGGCGGCGAAAGGCGGCGTCGTCCACCGCGTGGTCGGCCAGTTTCTTCCAGCCGCCGCCATGGACCAGAACGCCGTTTTCCAGCGGCAGCAGCCGGCCGGCGGCCCGCAGCGGTTGGATCAGATGCGCCCAGACCATGAAGGTGAAGCCGAACACCAGCATTGGGCCGCCGCCATGGCGGTCAAGAAAGCCGTCGATGGCGGCCCAATCCGGGGTCATGTCGTCGGCCAGGGCATAGGTGACGTCACGGCCGAACATCGAAAAGCCCAGGATGCCGGCGGCGCGGGCCGAGAATTCGCTGCGGCTGCGGATCGTCGAGGCGGCGTCGACCACCAGCATGGGCAGGCGCGCCTTGCCGATGAAATCGCCGACGATGCGCGCCAGGATGCGGGTCTGCAGCGCCGAGGTGACGGCGTCGAGCGCGATGCGCGACGGCATCTGACCGCTGGTCCCCGACGAGGTCAGCACCGTGCGCACCACATCGTCGGGCACGCTTTGCAGGCGGTGGCGCTTGAACAGGCGGGCGGGCAGGAAGGGGAAATCCTCGACCGTCGGCGCGGCGTCGGGGTCGAACCCCAGCACTTCCAGAATGCGCCCATAGCCGGGACAGCCATCGCGATGCAACGCGGTCAACTGCGCCAGCGCGGCGGCGAAATCGGCGCGCTTTTCCGCCGACCCCAGGGCGAACGGCGGCAGCGCCAACAGGGCGTCGAGCTTATCCATGGCTCGGCCCCATGGTCGCCAGCCTGCCGTAATCCACCTTGCCTGATTCCGCGCGCGGGATGGCCGCGATCAGGCGCACCTTGACCATCTGCGGGGTCAGCCCGGTGCGCGAGGCCACCGCGTCGCGAACCTGTTCGGCACTGGCACCGCAGGCATAGATGGTCAGGTCGTCGTCGGTGCCGGCACAGGCGCAATCCAACCCCGCCGAGTGCAAAGCGTGGCTGGACTTGTAGGAATCGGTGGTGCCGGCACAGGCGCAATCCAACCCCGCCGAGTGCAGCACGCGTTCCAGATCGTCCAGATTGACCCGGTGGCCGAAGATTTTCAGGAACCGCTTACGGCGCCCGACGATGAAGAAATAGCCGTCTTCGTCGCAGGTGGCCATGTCGCCGGTGCGCAGCACGCCGCCATTGTCGTCGCCGCGCGCCAGATCGGCGGCGACAGAGGCATAGCCCATCGACACGTTGGGGCCGGCATAGACCAGTTCGCCCACCGTGCCGGGACGGTCGATCACCGTGCCGTCTTCGGCCTCCAGCCACAGGTGGCCCTCGGGGATGGCCTGGCCGATGCTGCCCGGCCGCAGCAGCACCTGTTCCCACGGCAGCCAGCTGATACGTGCCGTGGCTTCGGTCTGGCCGTACATGACGATCAGCCGCCGCCCGCTGGCGGCGCAGGACTCGGCGAATTCGCTGACCAGTTCGGGGGCCATGCGCCCGCCCGCCTGGGTCAGCACCTTCAACGCCGGCAGGTCCATGCGGGCGAAGCGCAGCTTTTTCAGCATGTCATAGATGAACGGCACGCCGCCCATGGTGGTCACCGCCAGGTCGCGCAGGACGCGCCAAAAGGGGGCGCTGACCACGCTGTCTTCGGTCGCCACCAGCGAAGCGCCCTGCAACAGGTGGGAATGGACGATGGACAAGCCATAGCTGTAGCTGAGCGGCATGGTGGTGATGGCGCGGTCGTCGCCGCCGATTTCAAGGTATCGGGCGATGGCGCGCGCATTGGCCAGCAGATTGGCCGCCGACAGCCGCACGAACGACCGGCTGCCGGTGGTGCCCGAGGTGGTCAGCAAAAGCGAGAGGTCCGGATGCAGGTCAAGCGCCGGGCCGGGGCGCCGCCACAGCACGTAAGCGCCCAGGCGCGCCGCCTCGGCTCCCCCTGGCGCCACATCGTTGGGGGCGTAGACGAAGGCGGGCGGGAAGCGGCCCAGAACGTCGTCCAACTGCGCCGGCTGGATGGAATGGTGCAGCATCAGCACCGCCGCGCCCGCGCGCATCAGGCCCACATAGCCGGCGATGCAGTCGGCGTCGTTGCGGCAGAGCACCGCCACCAGCGGCCGCCCGGCGGCGAAATCCCGGACAGCCGCAGCCAAACCATCGCCGGCAGCCAGCATGTCGGCATAAGACAGGCGCCGCCCTGCGGGCTCGATCAGGGCCAGACGGCCGGCATGATGGTCGAGAGCGGCGAACAATGCGGAACACCCTTTTGACGCGCCCGGAACGGGGAAGTTCTTGGCGGCAACGGCGCTGTCGCCGATGACCCTCTGAAATTTCTGCCACATGGCTGCCCGCCGCGTCCACCGCTTCGGGCGTCGGCGCAGGCCGCCATGCCCGCCCATGGAAGCCCTTTTTAGCTTTCCAGGGGCGCCAATTGCCAACCTCAGGCTGCGGAGGCATACTTCAAACCGGCCGCCCACACCGGAGTTCCCACCGTGCCCGCCCTGCCCCAGCCCCCCGCCGCCGTCACCGCCGCCGCCGGCTCGCCCACCTGGTCGCTGACATTGAACCAGACCTTCGACAGCGGCGCGCTGGACGATCAGGTGTGGAGCAGCTGGTACCGCTGGGGTGACCAGAGCGGTGGCTCGACCAATTACGGCAACAACGAACAGCAATGGTACATGCCGTCCCAGGTGACGGTCAGCGGCGGAACGCTGAACCTGACGGCCACCCAGCAGACCCACCAGGGATGGGACGAGGCCGACCAGCCGCAGACCTTCCCCTACACGTCGGGGATGGTGTCGTCGGCGGGCAAGTTCGATTTCCAGTACGGCTATTTCGAGGCCAGCATGGACATCCCGGTGGGCAAGGGCCTGTGGCCGGCGTTCTGGACCATGTCCGAGGCCTATCGCTGGCCACCCGAGATCGACGTGATGGAAATCCTGGGCGACCAGCCCGACGACGTGGTGACCACCTATCATTACCAGCCGCCGGGCGGGTCGCTGCAAAGCACCGGCAGCGACACCGTGATCGCCGGCCTGCGCGACGGCTTCCACACCTACGGCGTGCTGTGGGAGCCGGACCGGCTGGTGTGGTTCGTCGACGGCGTTCAGGTGTTCACCACCGACCAGGCCCCGACCGAGGCCATGTACCTGATCTGCAACCTGGCGGTGGGCGGCGACTGGCCCGGCCTGCCCGACGCCGACACCCAGTTTCCGGCGACGGTGAAGGTCGACCACGTGCAGGTATGGCAGGCGGTGGTGGACCGCACCCTGGCCGGCACCTCGGCCGACGATTGCCTGAGCGGCGGACCGGGACGCGATACGGTGGCCGGCGGCAACGGCGCCGACACGCTGTGGGGCAATGGCGGCAACGACACTTTGATCGGCGGCGGCGGCGACGACCGGCTCGAGGGCGGTCGCGGGCTGGACACCGCCAGCTATTCCCGCACCGCCGCCGCCCTGTCCATCAACCTGGGCACCACGCGGGCGCAGAATACCGGCGGGGCCGGCACCGACACCCTGATCGGCGTCGAAAATCTGGTCGGCGGCAGCGGTGGCGACAGGCTGACCGGCAGTGCCGCCGCCAATGTGCTGAATGGCGGCGCCGGCAACGACATCCTGACCGGCGGCGCGGGGGCCGATTGGCTGGTGGGGGGCGACGGGGCCGACCGGCTGCGCGGCGACGGTGGCGGCGACACCCTGACCGGCGGCCTGGGCGCCGACATCTTCGCCTATTATTCCCGCACCGACGGCCGCGACACCATCACCGACTTTTCCAGCGCCCAGGGCGACCGCATCGCCTTTCACAGCGCCAATTTCGGCAACCTGCCCACCGGCCGGGTGCTGGCCGGGCGCTTCGCCGCCAACGGCACCGGCAGCGCGGCGGACGGCGCCACCCGCTTCGTGTTCAACACCACCACCGGCGTGCTGAGCTATGACGCCGACGGCACCGGCAGCGCGGTGGCGGTGGCGGTCGCCACGCTGAACGTGCACACGCTGTCGGCGGCCAACCTGGTGATCGTGCCATCATAGGGGCGGCTTCAGGGCGGCGCAGCGGCCAACTGCTGGCCCGGCGGCCCCTGGCGCGTGATCACCAGAACGCCGTCGGGGTCGGCGACGCCCGCCCGCACCATGGCCGCCAGCAAGGTTTGCTCGGGCAGCCATAGCGGGCCGAAATGGGCGGGGTCCACATCCATGATCAGCACCATGCCGCGTTCGGCGTCGTAATCCCCCACCGGCGAGACGTGGCCGGCGCTGTCCTCGCCCCACAGCCAGCCCTGGTCGAACGACACCAGCACCACGTCGGCGGTACCGTCGGCGGCGGCACGCAGCAAGCTGCGCAGGCGATCAAGCTGGTCGGCCCCCATGCCGGCGGGATGAAAGACCGTCAGCCGGGCATCGGCCATGCCGGCGCGGTCCAGCACCCGGTGCAGATAGGTGGTCATTTCGGCGAAGCTGACGCCGTCGCCGCCGGTCTGGGCTCTCAGCCGCCAGTCCGCATCTGCCGCCATCAGAACCGGCTGATCGATCCCCCTGACCCCCAGCGCCCCCAATGCCATGGCCACGCTGGCGACCGAGCACGCCGCGTCGCTGACCTGCGGGCGGTAATGGGGCAACAGCCGCCAATAATCGGGCGTGCCTGCCGCCGGCGTGGTCGCCGTGGACAGAGCCGCGACGATCGAAGCAAAGGCCCGGATGCCCTTCATCTGCACGCAAACGCCGGCGACGGCATCGTTGTTTCCAACGCTCGGGCGCGATGCTGCACCCCCGGTCGGGAGGAACCATCAGGACTTCACCCTATAATAAAAGGGTGATTGCAAGATTATCCATATGGAGCGATAGTCCCCCAACTTCGAGCGTCTTTTTGGCTCCCGCGAATGCGCCTGTGTGATGAAAATATTTTCCGGTTAACGGAATTCCTCACCTTCGCCATTTCAGGTGACCGGACGCCGCCAGATCATCAACTATTATTTGCTTAGCGTTCCTCGATTTTTCCGCCCCCATACTGGCGGGAATATGGATTGGCCGTGCGAACGGACAGAGCGCCCACAAAGGAGAAAAGGTTATGAACTCGCCGGTTGGTTTGATCTTCTGCAGCACCTGTGGCGAAAAGGTGGCCGCCAACGCCGCCGCCTGCCCGAAGTGCGGCGCCCCCAATTCCCTGGCGCAGGACAACACCTCGAAGAAGGAATGGCTGGTCGCCCTGCTGCTGTGCTTCTTCCTGGGCTGCTTCGGCTTCCACCGCTTCTACGTGGGCAAGGTGGTCTCGGGCATTATCCAGCTGCTGACCCTGGGCGGTCTGGGCATCTGGGCCTTCATCGACTTCATCATGATCATCGTCGGCAGCTTCAAGGACGCCAACGGCCTGCCGCTGAAGCGTTGATCGGCATCATCTGAGCGATGACGCGCGGGGCAAGTGGGACGACGAGCGGCGGATTGCCCGCCATCGGCACCCGCCTGCCCCGCGCTTTTCGTTTCTGGCACCATGGGGCCGCGCCATGAGCGAGACGTCAGCCCTGGCCGAGGCCTTCGTCGCCGAAATCGCCACGGCCGGCGCCACCGCCCTGGTCGGCAACGCCCCCGTGCGCGCCGCCACCGTTCAGGTCGCCGGCCTGACCCTGCCGATCACGGTCACCGCGCCGGGCGGCACGCTTAGCTGGGTGGCGTCGCTGCGGTCGGCCTATGGCCCCTACGCCAGCCAGGAACTGCATACCCTGCCCTCGCTGACGGCTCGGCGCCTGCTTGCCCCGCTGGTGGCAGGCATCGACGCCGCCCTGGTAAGCGCCGGCCTCGACCGGCTGGTCTGCGTCAACAACTGGCTGCTGTCCACCAATCTCTATCCCCGCTGGGACGGCAGCGGCCTGGACCAGCTGACGCGGGCGCTTGAAGGGGAACATCCCGGCCATTTCATCGCCTTGCGCTCACTTAATGCCCGCCATCACGGCGCCTTGCTGGCACACCTTCAGGCCCGGGGCTGGAGCCTGCTGCCGTCGCGCCGGGTGTGGATCGCCGAGCCAAGCGATCCGCCCAGCCACAACCGCCGCATCGACGCCCGCCTGCTGGCGCGCACGCCCCTTGCCCGCGCCCCGGCGGCGGATTTCGACGCCGCCGACTGGGACCGGACGGCGGACCTGTACGCCCAGCTTTACCTGGACAAATATTCGTCGCTGAACCCGGCCTTCACCGCCCGCTTTCTGCGCTGGAGCCACCAGAACGGCTTCATGCGCATCGAGGGCCTGCGCAGCGCCGACGGCCAATTGCTGGCGGTGGCGGGCACCATCGCCTCGGGTGGGGTGATGACCACGCCGCTGGTGGGCTATGCCATGGACGCGCCCCGCGCGCTGGGGCTTTACCGGCTCAGCATGGCAATAGCGTTCGAGGACATGGACCGGCGCGGCGCCAGCTATAACCTCAGCGCCGGGGTGGGCGGCTTCAAACGGCTACGCGGCGCGCGCCCGGCAATCGAGTACACTGCGCTATGGCATCGCCATCTGCCCCTGCCGCGCCGCCTGCCGGTGGCGGGTTTGGGCTGGCTGCTGCGCCGCCTGGGCGTTCCCGTGATGGAGAGATACGACCTGTGACCGAGCCGCCGCCTTCTGTCGCCCAGTGGCCCGCCGGCTGGTGGGCGGTCTGCCGCAGCCGCGACCTGCGCCGCAAGCCGCTGGCGATCACCGTGCACGGCACCCCCATGGCCCTGTTCCGGGGCGAAAGCGGCCACGTCGGCGCGGTCGAGGATCGCTGCCCCCACCGCATGGTGCCGCTGTCGGCGGGCCGTATCCGGGGCGACACCCTGGCCTGCCCCTATCATGGCTGGCGCTATGACGCGGGCGGCTGCTGCACCGCCATTCCCGGCTTTGCCGAGGGCGAACAGCCCGACCGCCCGGCCCGGCGCCTGCCGGCGGTAGAAACGCGCGAACAGGACGGTCTGGTGTGGGTAGGCGCCAGCGCGGATGGCGCCCTGCCCTATCGCGGGCCGCTGGCCGACCGCCCCGGCTGCCATTCCTTCGCCTGGCGCACCCAAGCCTGGGGGCGGCTGGCCGACGTGGCAGAGAACTTCCTGGACGGCTTTCACACCCATTTCGTCCATGCCGGCCTGATCCGCACCGAATCCGCCCGCCGCCGGGTAACGGCGCGAGTACGGCGGCAAAGCGACCGGGTGGAAACCGAATATCTGGGCGAAGGCAAGCAAAGCGGCGTGATCTCGCGCCTGCTGGAACGCGACCGCGCCACCAGCTTCGGCCGCTTCATCCTGCCCGGCGTGGCCGAACTGGAATACCGCTCGCCCCGGCGGACGGAACTGACCATCACCGCCTATTTCACCCCGGCCGAAGCCGGCGCCTTCACCGTCAACGCGGTGATCGCCACCCCCGGCGGACCGTTGCTGGGGCGGCTGAAGCAGGCGGTGATCACCCCGCTGTTCCGCCTGGCGCTGCGCCAGGACGCCGACATCGTGCGCCTGCAAACCGACACCATCGCCCGCTGGGGCGGCCCGCGCTTCGTTTCCACCCGGCTGGATGTGATGCGCCCGCACATGGAGCGCCTGCTGAGCGACGGCCCGGTGGCCGGGCTGGACAGCTGCCACGAAAGCGAGCTGTGGCTTTAAGCTAAATCCTCGCCGTTCCATTCAATGTCGGCGGTGGTGGCGGCAAGCGGTGAGCACCCGTGGCGCGCAGCATTCGCCAGCCCCTCGACCAGCGCCAGCCATTGGCTGAGGGCGGGACCTCGGTCGCCGGGCCGCGCCACCGCGTCTTCGGCCCGCCGCCAATCGGCCAACGCCGTCCCCAATCGCCCCGCCGCCAGCGCGCGCGGCAGCCCCACCAACGCCATGGCCAGGCCGACCATGCCAGGACGGGCGGGTGCGGCACCGCCAACATCTTTGCCCATGAAGGCTTCGGCCAAGGCCGCCCCGCCGCGAAACAGATGCACACCGCTGGTTGCGCGGGGATTGCACTCGATGACGAACCAGCGGCCATCGGCGGCCCGGATCAGGTCGAAGGCGAACTGGCCGTCCAACTGGTGGCGGCGGGCGAAAGCGGCGGCGAAGGCCTGGGGTTGGGCGGCCTCGACCGGTTCGAACAGGATGCCCGCCCCCTGCCCCACCCGATGACGGGGGCGATAGGCGGCAAAGGCGGTCAGGCGCCCTTGGCAGGCGACGGCATAGGTGCAGATTTCGTCACCGGCCACGAAGCGTTGGCACGCCCACGGTTCCGCCGGGCTTGGCCGCAAATCCGCCGCTTGCCGCGCCGAAGGGCGGATCAGGGTGCGGCTGGCGAACCGTGAAAACGCCGGCTTCAGCACCACCGCCTCGCCAAGCCGCGCCAGGGCCGCCCGTAAGTCCGCCTGATCGGTGACGCGCAGGGTTTCCGGCACTTCGACGCCCAGCCCACCGGCCATCTCGGGCAGCGCCGCCTTGTCGTGCAGCCGGCGCATGGTGGCGAAGTCGGGACACGCCACCCGGCACAGCCCATCAAGGCGGGCGCGGTGACGGGCCATGAAGAACGCCTCTTCGCAGGTGGGCACCAACAGGTCCACCCGCTCCAGGCCGATCAGGTCCGCCAACCGTTCGGCAAAGGCGTGGTGGGCGGCGCGCGGCGGCGGCAGGCGATAATGGGCGGCGAAAGCGCGCGACAGCCGCGACACCGGCCATAGCGGGCGGTCGGCGCCGATTACCCGCCAGCCGGCGGCGGCGAAGCTGCGGGCAAGGTCCAGCGCCGCCGGGGCGCGGGTTCCGGTGATCATCACCGTCGCCGTGGTCATTGCCGTTCTCCGTCCCAGGCGAAGCCGCGCCGCACCCGCCGCAGCTTGGCGGCATGGTCGGCCGGCGGCTGATAGGCCACGCGCGAGATTTCCGGCGCCACCCCGCCCAGCCGCGCCACCGCCAGACCGAAGGCCCGTTCGGCAGCGGCACGTTGACCATCGGGCACCGCCCCGGCCAACGCCAGTTCCACCCGCTCGGGCGTGGGCTGGACCAGCGTGAAGTCGGTGGCGGCGGGGGCGGCGTCCAGCAGCGTGGCGCGCACGTCGTCGGGGAACATGATCACGCGCCCGCCCGATGCGCCGGGGAAAACCAGCAAATCGTCGCGCCGGCCCTCGACGCGTTCGATGGCCTGCAACGGCGAGCCGCAGGCGCAGGGGCGCGCGGCGGCGATCAGCACGTCGTTCATGCGGTAACGCACCATGGCCTGGGTGCGCCGGGAAAAGTCGGTGATCACCGGATTGAAGGCCCGGCGGCCCTGGTCGATCCATTCCTTTTCGACCAGCACGTAATCCTCGTTCAGGTGCAGGGTGCCATGGGCGCAGGTGATGCCCAGAAAGCCTTCGGTGCACTGATAGATCTGATGCACCGGCGCCCCCCAGGCGGCGGCGATCACCTGGGCTTCGGCCGGGTCCAGCACCTCGGCGGCGGAAAAGGCGCGTTGGGGCGCCAACCGCAACTGGCCGTCCAACTGCCGGCGCGCCAGCAGGCCCAGCACGTGGGCGGGCGCCACCATCAGCGTCGGCGCATAGGCTTGCAGCGCCGCCACATGGGCATCCAAGCCTTGCTTGAGGTCGAAGAAGCGATAGGCCAGCCGCCCCGAATCCTGGGTGGTGGAATAAAGCCGGCTGTCGGCGGCCAGCAGCAGCGCCACCCGGTGGCGGCGCAGCAGGCCGCCGGGCGGCAGCGCCTTGCCCAGCATCACCGCCGCCCAGCGCCGCCGTTCGGCCCGGCTGACCAGGAACAGGCCGCGATTGCCGCTGGTGCCCGACGACATGCCGATGGTGATGCCGTCTTGTTCCGCCCCGGCGCGGGCCAGCGCCAGCCCCTGGTCGTAAGAAAGGCCCAGGATGTTGAGGCCGGCGAAGTGCTGGCGCACGAAGGCCTTGTCGGCAATGGGAAAGCGGTCGAGCGGCTGGTCGGCCAGCTCGCGGTACAGCGGCAGCCGCGCCAGCAGCTGGCGCCGGAAGGCCGCCATGCGGCGCTGCTGAAAACGTTCAAGCGCGGCGCGGTCGGCAAATCGGCGCCAGCGCGCCGCCGCGAAGTCGGCCAACAGGGTCAGCATGGCGGCGGATCATGGCTGGGAACGACGATCAGGCCGGGATCGTCACGCAGCATGCCCGCCAGCCGCGCCACGGTGGCGGCATAGGCGCGCCTGTCGTGATGGATGCGCATGGCCAGAGCGTGCGGCCCCACCCCGTCGGCAAGGCACGACCGCCGCCACACCGCATCGGCGGCGAACAGCATGCGGGTTCCCGGCCCGGCTTCGGCCACCAATCCCAATTGTCCCGGCACGTGCCCATCCAGGGCGGGCAACAGGAACTGCTCGTCCCCCACGGTCAACAGGCGGACGTCGGCCATCATCGGCGCCGCCGGCAGATCCTCGGCGAACGTCACCCGCTGGGCGAAGTCGGGCGGCACCAGATCGGCCAGGAACCCCCGGCGCAATGCGGCGAACCCGTTCCGCCCCCGCACCGCCTGCCATGCCGCCCGCGAGCACACGAAGCGGGCGGCGGGAAAGTCGCGCAGGCCGCCGATGTGGTCGGGATGAAAGTGGGAAATGACGATGGTGCCCACCTGTTCGGGGGCGATGCCCCGCTGCCGCAACTGCTCCACCGCATCGGGACCGGTGGTGACCGGCAGCAGGCGCCGGTACAGCCCGAACGGAAAGCGGGCCATGGCCGGCGGCACGTGGCGCGAATAGCCGGTGTCGAACAGCATGGGCGCGCCCCCCACGGGGCGGATCAGCGCGAAGGCGGCGGGAAAGCGGGTCCAGCGCCACGGGTCGCGGCGCCGGGCCATGCGGCTGAAGTTGCAGCAATGGCCGGCGGTCAAGACCTCAATCTTAGCCATGCTGGTCCCTCCACCACCGCCCCAGGGCCGCCAGCCCGTCGGCCACGCTTTGGCGCGGCTGCCAGCCAAGGTCGCGCCGCGCCGCCGAGATGTCCAGCGTCTGGTCATAGGCCAGCAGCGCCAGCGAATAGGCGGTGACCGGCGGCTCCCACCCCCCCGTGACCCGCGCCACGCCTTCCAGCAGCCGCGCGGCGGCGATGGCGGGGCCGACCGGCAACGGCACCAGCCGGGCCCTGATGCCCATGGCGTCCAGGGCGGCGGAGACCAGCTCGGCCACACTCAGCGGCGCGCCGTTGCTGATGTTGTAGGCGCGGCCACGCACCTGCGGCCCGGCCTGGGCGGCGGCCAGCAGGGCATCGACCACGTTGTCCATGCAGGTGACGTCCACCTGGGCACGCCCGCCGCCGGGCAGCGGCACCCGTCCGCGCCGCGCCACCCGCGCCAGCCGGGGCGCCAGCGCCTGATCCCATGGCCCGATGATGCCGCGTGGCCGCAATATCACGCAGTCCTGTCCCTGGCTGGCGGCGGCGCGCACCACATCCTCGGCGGCACGCTTGCTGGCGGCATAGGCGTTGACGGCGCGCGCCGGCAGCGGCTCGTCCTCGGTGATGCCCCGACGGTGGCGGAAATCGAAAT
>DATGXU010000327.1:0-6345 GCA_035298685.1 Magnetospirillum sp.
CCACTCCCGCCCGGGCGCCGGCGGGTGGCGCCTTCGTCACCCTCACCAACGCCGGCGCAACCGCCGACCGGCTGGTCGCCGCCGGGGTCGGAATCGCCAGGACGGCGGAACTGCATACCCACGTGGTCCAAGGCGACATCATGCGCATGGTCCAGGTGGACGGCATCGACCTGCCCGCCGGCCAAAGCGTGACGATGGCGCCGGGCGGCTATCACATCATGCTGATCGGCCTGAACGAGCCGCTGAAGGAAGGCGCCAGCTTTCCCTTGGACCTGACCTTCGCCCAGGCCGGCAAGGTCACCGTCAGCGTGGACGTGCGCCCGGTGGGCGCCATGGGACCGGGGGCCGCCATGGTGCACGATCCGGCCGCCCATCAAAGCCACATGCAGGACCCCGCCCACAAGGCCATGCACGAAAAGATGCACGGCGGCGGCAACTGACGAAGGCATGTGGCCGAAAAAAATTTAGCCCCCTTCCCTGGGGATCGGGAAGGGGGCGCCGGCCGAAAGCGTTGGGGGTGGGGCAGGAAACGCTTCCGGCAGGATTTCAGTTACTGCCTGAACTTATGCTGCGCCGAGGAGGGGGGGTGAACCGGGGTTCCGGGGCTTCGGTCCGGCCTGCCGGTCCTTGCATCCTCGTCGCCTTGGGGGCTCTCACCGTCGTCTCCTCGCCATTTGCGATTGACGTGATCATGCCACCGGAATGCAAACGGCGTTCACGCGGTGCTTAATGCACGTGGCAACGAGATATGACATTCGTATAAACGAATGCATTTTTTTGAAGATTTTTCACTGTCGCGAGTGATTTTTCCGCCCTGCGGTCAAGCGCCGCCGATGCGATCCATCAGCTCCAGCGCCTGGGCGCGGGTGCGCGGCAGGGGGGCGTCGGCGGGCAGCCAGCCGCGCTGGCGTGCCTTCAGCCCCAGTTCCAGCAGCAACGGCGGTTTCAGCCGCGCGCGACCAAGGGCGTCGGCATCGGCCAGCACTTCTTCGGGGGCGCCCTGGCGGGTGACCTGGCCGCCGACGAACAGCGCCACGCTGTCGGCCCACGACCACGCCAGATCGACGTCGTGGGTGGTGAAGACCAGGGTGGCGCCGCCGTCGCGCAGGCGATCCAGCGCCGCCAGCAGGTGAACGGCGCCCAGATGGTCCATGCCCGCCGTCGGCTCGTCCAGCATCAGCACGTCGGGCCGCATGGCGACGGCGCCGGCGATGGCGACGCGTTTTTTCTGGCCGAACGACAGCATGTGGGTGGGGCGGTCCGCCAGATCGTCGACGCGCAGGCTGGTCAGCGCCTCGGCCACGCGGTCGCGGGTGTCCGCCTCGGACAGGCCCAGGTTCAGCGGGCCGAAGGAAACGTCCTCGAACACCGAGGGCGCGAACAGCTGGTCGTCGGGTTCCTGCAGCACCAGTCCGACGCGCCGCCGCCACGCGGCCAGGGCGGCACGGCCATAGCCTTGCGCCACGCCGTCCAGCAACACCTGCCCGCCGCCGGGGCGTAGCGTGCCGTTCAGGTGCATCAGCAAGGTGGTCTTGCCGGCGCCGTTGGGGCCGAGGATGGCAAGGCGCCGGCCGCGTTCCACCGCCAGATCCAGCCCGCACAGGGCAGGCACTCCGCCGGGATAGGCGTAGTCAAGGCCGCAGGCCTCAAGGATCACATCCATGATCCCGCCCCTCCCAAGGCGAGCAGCAATGCGGCGACGGCCGTCAGCCCCAGCGGGCTGACCGGGCGGGCCGGCGACAGCGTGCGCAATTGGCCATCGAAGCCGCGCGCCGCCAGACCCAGCTCCAGCCGCCGGGCGCGGTCCATGGCACGCGGCAGCAGGGCGGCGGCCAGCAGCCCGGTCGAGCGGATGCGGCGGCGCCAGCCGGCATGGCCCAGGCGGGATTGCTGGCTGGCATGCATGGCGGCGGCGGTGTCCAGCAGCACGAACAGCAGGCGATAGGTGGTCAGCGCCACTTCCGCCACCTCGGCCGGCAGGCCCAGCCGGCGCAGTCCCTGCACCAGATCGCTGGCCGGGGTGGTGACCGTCAGCAACAGCAGCGCCGCCACCGCCGCCAGGGCGCGCAGGATCAACTGCGCCGCCTGGGGAAAACCGGCGGCGGACACCTGCAACCCGCCGCTGTCCACCTGCACCAACAGGGCGACAGCGCCGGTCAGGATAAAGGCCATGGGCGGCAAGGCCAGCCGGGCCAGCGCCAGCGGCGGCGTGCCGGCGGCCAACGCCGCCGCGACCGCCGCAACCAGAACCAGGGCGGCCCCCGGCCAGGGCGGCAGGGTCAGGGCAAGGGCCAGCAATCCCAGCGACAGCAGGGTCTTTTCGGTCAGCGAGCGGGTCCGCCAGCGGCTGGTATGGGCCAGCCGGTCGGAAGCGATCATGGACGCCGCCGCCCGCGCGCGTAGCCCAGCACATAGCCCAGCACGCCGGCCCCGGCCGCTGCCTGCAGGGCGAAGATCAGGCTTTCGATCTCTTTGCTGGGCGGCGACCACACCGACTCGAACCACGGCTGATAGCCGTGCTCGGCGATGGCCTGGCGGGCGGAATCGTCGGTGCCGGTGTAGGTGCCGGGCAGCTTCAGCGCCAGCGGCGCCGCCACCAGCGCGGCGGCCAGCATCAGCAGCAGGGCGTTGGCGCCCCGGCTCATGGCCGCACCTCGGCGCGACGGCCCGACAGGGCGTTGACCACCACCACCGTCAACAGCCCCTCGGCCGCCGCCAGCGGCAATTGGGTGACGGCGAAGATGCCGGCGAACTTGGCGAAGGCGCCGGCGAAGCCCGCCTGGGCGTCGGGAAAGGCCAACGCCAGTTGGAACGAGGTGACCAGATAGGTGCCAAGGTCGCCCAGGGCGGCACCCAGAAACACCGCCACGGCGGCGGGCGCCCCCAGCCGTCGGGCCAGGCTCCACACCGCCCAGGCGATCCACGGGCCGGCCACCGCCATGGAAAACACGTTGGCGCCCAGGGTGGTCAGGCCGCCATGGGCCAGCAGCAGCGCCTGGAATAGCAGCACGATGGTGCCCATGACGCTCATCACCGCCGGGCCCATGGTGACGGCGCCCAGGCCGGTGCCGGTGGGGTGCGAGCACGAACCTGTGACGCTGGGCAGCTTCAGCGCCGACAGCACGAAGGCGAAGGCGCCGGCGGCGCCCAACGACAGCCGCGCCTCGGGATGATCGGCCAGAACCGATTTCAGCCGGCGCGCGCCCACCACCACGAACGGCAGTGATACCACCGACCAGCCGACCGCATGGGCGACGGGAAGGAATCCTTCCATGATATGCATGACAATCCACCTTCAACCGCGACAGCGGGCGCACCAGCCGCCGCCCCGCGCGGGGCAGCGTCCTCACCACCCCGGGACACCCCGCCCGGGAAAGCGTGCACACGCAGATCAGATGGCAGGTCTCCTGGCTCGCGGGTCATGGGGTCCGGCATAGCCTTCCCGGCGGTGATCGTCACACGGTGGATTGTCGTGGACGGGCCAGTGGCGTCGCGAACGGCCGGAACCTCTCCGCTTACAGTTGCGGGGGCAGCCCCGGATTGAGCCGCCTTTTCGGCCGCCCCACCGGGTTCCCTTTTCACCCGTTGGCAACGAAAGTTGCCGCCGGGAACCATCTGCGCGAAACTATAATTTCGCCGCAATCGAGGTGTCAATTCCCGCGAAAGGTCTGGATCTGCCACGGGGCTTGCCAGCCGTTTCCGATTCGGTAACCCTTCGGCCGAAAGCCCCCCAGGGAGGTATCACTCTCGTGACCTACACCATCGCGCTGGTCGATGACGACCGTAACATCCTGACTTCGGTGTCCATGGCGCTGGAAGCCGAGGGGTTCAAGGTGCGCACCTACACCGATGGCGCCGACGCGCTGCGCGGCCTGACCGCGCAGCCGTCCGACCTGGCGGTGCTGGATATCAAGATGCCGCGCATGGACGGCATGGAGCTGTTGCAGCGCCTGCGCAAGCAATCGGCCATTCCGGTGATCTTCCTGACCTCGAAGGACGACGAGGTGGACGAGCTGCTGGGCCTGCGCATGGGCGCCGACGACTACATCAAGAAGCCGTTCTCGCAAAAGCTGCTGATCGAGCGCATCCGCGCCCTGCTGCGCCGGCTTGAGGCCTCGGCCGAGCCCGAGGCCGCCGCCGGCTCGACCATCGTGCGGGGCGAGCTGGTGCTGGACCAGACCCGCCACGTCTGCACCTGGAAAGGTCAGGGGGTGGACCTGACCGTCACCGAATTCCTGATCCTCAAATCCCTGGCTCAGCGGCCGGGCCACGTGAAGAACCGCGATCAGCTGATCGACTCGGCCTATGGCGAGCACATCTACGTGGACGACCGCACCATCGACAGCCACATCAAGCGCCTGCGCAAGAAGTTCCGCGACGTGGACGACAACTTCGCCCATATCGAAACCCTGTATGGTGTGGGCTATCGCTATCGTGACGATGCCCTCTGAGGCGTCGGCGCCGCGTCGGCGCTTCAGCCGCTGGCGGCCGCTGCGCTCGCCGCTGACCCGCCGCATCCTGGCGGTCAACCTGATCGCCCCCATTCTGCTGGTGGCCGGCCTGTTCTACATGGACCGCTACAAGCAGGGCCTGATCCAGGGCGAGCTGGCGGGGCTGACCACCCAGGCCGAAATGGTGGCCGGCGCCGTGGGCGAAGGCGCGGTCAGCGAACAGGCTTTGGGCTTTCTTGAGCTGAATTCCGAGCTGGCGCAGCAGATGGTGCGTCGTCTGGCCGAACCCGCCCAGGTGCGGGCGCGGCTGTTCGACGCGGTGGGCGATCTGGCCGCCGATTCCCGCTTTCTGATGTCGGCCAAGGGCACCATTCAGATCGAGGATCTGCCACCCCCCGCCGGCCACGGCTGGTCCGCCCAACTGGCGCAGGCGTGGGAACGCCTGACCACCTGGATGCCCGAGGACACCACGCTGCCGGCTTATGTGGAGTATGCCGACGACCGCGCCGACCACTGGCCGGAAGCCATGGCCGGGCTGGCCGGACGCACCGGCTCGGCGGTGCGCAGCCGTCCGGGCGGGCTGATTCTGTCGGTGGCGGTGCCGGTGCAGCGATACAAGCAGGTGGTGGGCGCGCTGGTGGTGCAGGCTGACGGCCGCAACATCGCCAAGAGCCTGTTCCAGGTTCGCCTCAACATCCTGCAGATCTTCGTGGTGGCGCTGACCATCACTGTCGGCCTGTCGTTCTATATGGCCGGCACCATCGCCCGGCCCATCCGCCGGCTGGCCCTGGCGGCGGAACAGGTGCGCCACGGCCATGGCCGCCGGCACAAGATTCCCGACTTCGCCGACCGCCACGACGAAATCGGCGAATTGTCGGTGGCGCTGAAGGAAATGACCGAGGCGCTGTGGAACCGCATGGACGCCATCGAACGCTTCGCCGCCGACGTCGCCCACGAAATCAAGAACCCGCTGACCAGCGTGCGGTCGGCGGTGGAAACGGCGGCGCGGCTGACCGATCCGGAAAAGCAGCGCAAGCTGCTGGCGATCGTCCAGGACGACGTCGAGCGGCTCAACCGCCTGATCACCGACATTTCCGACGCTTCGCGCATCGACGCCGAACTGTCGCGTGCCGAAACCGAACCGGTGGCCATGGCCGCCATGCTGGAAACGCTGGGCGACATCTACCGCAGCACCGCCGAGGACGGGGAAATCCACTACGCGGTGCGGGTTCCCCATGGCGACCCGCTGGTGGTGCAGGGCATCGAGGGGCGGCTGGTGCAGGTGTTGCGCAACCTGATCGGCAACGCCGCCTCGTTCAGTCCGCCGGGCGGCACCATCACGCTAAGCGCCGAGCGCGAGGGCAAGTTCGTCCGCATCCAGGTGGACGACCAGGGGCCGGGCATCCCGGCCAACAAGCTGGATGCCATTTTCGACCGCTTCTATTCCGAGCGCCCGCAGACCGAGAAGTTCGGCACCCATTCCGGCCTGGGGCTGTCGATCTCGAAGCAGATCGTCCAGGCCCATGGCGGCCTGATCTGGGCCGAGAACCGGCGCGAAGGTGGCGCCCGCTTCGTCGTCAAGCTGGCTTGCGCGCGCAACGGCTGAGGTCCCACACCGAAGAGCATGATCGCCGACAGGGGGGTGCCCTCTCGCTGCCTTGACTCCCCCGCTTGCGCACTCCACCCTGGGGTTCATGCATCTGGTTCATGCCACCAGCGTCGAGATTGACGGCCACGCCGTGCTGATCCGCGGGCCTTCCGGCAGCGGCAAGTCCGACCTTGCCCTGCGCCTGATCGACGGCGGCGCCACTTTGGTCGCCGACGACCAGACCGCCGTCAGCGTCGACGGCGGGCGGCTGTTCGCCGGCGTGCCGGAAAACATCGCCGGCCTGAT
>DATGXU010000328.1:0-4916 GCA_035298685.1 Magnetospirillum sp.
GCCACCGGCCGAACCGCCAGCACCGCCGCTGCCGCCGCCCACGCCGCCGGCGGAACCGCCCGAGGGACCGCCGCTGCCGGTACTGCCGCCGGAAACGCCGCCCGCCGAGCCGCCCGGCGCCGCGCTGGCCTGATGCAGGCCGTCAGTCCATGCCGCCAGGGCCAGGCCGATGGTCCCGGCAAGCCCCATGTTTCTGATCCACCGCGTTGCCATACCCGGTCTCCTTCCTGCCCGTTGGATGGCGTCAGGGCTCAATATGGCGTGGCGGTCTGGGGTAGCGGCGGGCGCAGACGAGAGTTCTTTCGCGCCCCCGGACTCGCCGTCCGAACAGCGGCGGCACGCCGGTGGATTGGGGCATGGTGGGCATCCTCCAATCATTGGCGAGAGCCCCGAATGACCCGTTTTCCACCCCTGACGACGATGATGATGGCCCTGGCCGTCGCCGCCTGCTCTTCCGAACCGCGACTGGCGTCCGGCCCCAGCCTGCCCCCGGCGCCCTTGCCGCAATGGCACGTTGGCGACAGCGTCAGTTGGAGCAACGGCCAGACGGAAACCGTGGTGGCGGTCGAAGGCGAGGTGGTGCGCTGGCGCGACCAGGACGGCAACACCTATGCCGGGTACCGCAATTTCGTGCTGCCGTCGCTGGAATGGGATTATCCCGAGACCCGCGCCACCACCACCATGGACGTCGCCCCCACCACTCTGTGGCCGCTGAGGGTCGGCGCGGAGGCCCATTTCAAGGTGGCGCAGCGGCTGACCGCCAAGATCCACGATTCCGAGGTCGCCTATCATGACGAGTGGATGTGCGGCGTGACCGGCACCGAACGGGTGCGCATCCGCCTGGGCGAGTTCGACACCTGGCAACTGCGCTGTCAACGCTATTGGCGCGGCAGCAACATGGGCGAGATCACGTGGAATTACGCCCCGTCGCTGGGACAGGTGGTGCGGCGCAGCTGGACCGGCGCCGAGGAACCCGAGGAACTGGTGGCGTTCGGCCGGGGCGCACTGGCCCCCACGGCGGGCAAGGTGGCCGCCAAGGTGCGCCAGCGCGGGCTGGAATCGCTGCCGTCGGGGCGCAAGGCGCTTGGCCGCACCGGCACCGTCGAGGCCACCATCCAGCCCACAGCCACCTATCGGACCGCCAGCGGCGATTGGTGCCGGGATTTCCTGCAAACCGTCGGCACCGCCACCGCCCGCGCCACCTCGGCCGCCAGTGCCTGCCGCGACGGCGACGGCAAATGGCAGGTGGTGGACCGCCTGAAAACCAAGGACGATTAGGCCGTCACGCCCGCCACCGGTTCGGCGTCTTCGATGCGGGGTTGCCAGCGATCCAGCAACGCCGCCAGCTTGGTGCGGTCGATGGGCTTGGCGATGTAGTCGTTCATGCCCGCCGCCAGGCATTGGGCGCGGTCGCTGGTCATGGCGTTGGCGGTCATGGCGATGATCGGCACCGACTTGACCGGATGGTTCAGCGCCCGAATGGCGACGGTGGCGTCCAGGCCGCTCATGCCCGGCATCTGCATGTCCATCAGAACCAGATCGTAGGTGCGGCGCTGCACCATCTCGACGGCGGCGATGCCGTCGTTGGCGAGTTCGGCATGGTGGCCCAGCTTTTCCAACAGGCCGACGGCCACCTGCTGATTGATCTCGTTATCCTCGGCCACCAGGATGTTCAGGCCGCCATGGCGATGAGCCACCGCCGCCGCCGGCGGTGGCGGGCTTTCGGCGGCAATGCCGTAGATGGCCCCGATGGCGCCGATCAAGGTGTCGGCATCCAGCGGGAAGGGCAACACGCTGGTGATCCCCTGGCTGGCCAGACGCAGGCGGGCCTGCTCGCCGGCGTCGTCGGTGACCAGCACGGGCACCACGGAGGCAAGCGCCGGATCGGCGCGCGTCAGCACCGCCAGATCGACGCCGGTGACCCCACCCATGCGGCCATCCAGCAGCAGCACGCCGGGAAGACGGTCGGCCGCCGCGTCCTGGCGCAGCAACGCCAGCGCCCGGGTGGCGTCGGTGGCGGTGCAGACGTCCACGTCGATGCGCTCGAGAATGGTTTCCGCCTCGACCAGCATGGCGGGATCGTCCGAAACCACCAGAATGCGCAGGCCCGGCGGCAATTGTCCGTCCGGCACCGCCGCCCCGCGTTCCTGGCTGCGGGTCAACGGCACCTGGAACCAGAAGGTGCTGCCCTGGCCCACGACGCTGTGAACGCCGATGGTGCCGCCCATCAGCTCGACGATGCGCTTCGAAATCGCCAGCCCCAGGCCGGTACCGCCGAAGCGGCGGGCGGTGGACGAATCCGCCTGGGTGAACATGGTGAACAGGCGGGACTGAGCCTCTTCGGGGATGCCGATGCCGGTGTCGGCCACTTCGACGCGCAGCCATTCCCGCCCGTCGTCGGCGAACATCGAGGCGTTGATGGACACGCTGCCGCGCTCGGTGAACTTGATGGCGTTGCCGGCAAGGTTCAGCAACACCTGCCGCAGGCGTCCGGGGTCGCCCAGGAACACGCCCTCGGCACGGCGATCCATCTGCCAGTCCAGCACCAGTTCGCGGCCCTGGGCACGCGGCTGCAGCAGGTCCGCCACGCTGACCACCAGCGGCTGGATCTCGAAGGCGCTTTCCTCGAAGGTCAGCTTGCCCGCCTCCATCTTCGAGAAATCCAGGATGTCGTTGATGATGGTCAGCAGCGAATCCGCCGACACCCGGATGGTGTTGGCGAAGTGGCGTTGCTGGTGGTCCAGCGCCGTATCCAGCAGCAACCCGGTCATGCCGATGATGCCGTTCATGGGGGTGCGGATTTCGTGGCTCATGGTCGCCAGGAACGCCGCCTTGGCCTCGACCGCCGCCTCGGCCGCGTCCTTGGCCGCCAGCAATTGCTGGGCGAACATGCGCGACGCGGTGGCGTCGACGAAGGTCCACAGGCACCCGCTGGGTCCGTCGCCGCTCATCACCGGGAACGAGCGATAGGTGATGATGCGGCCGGTCTCGGTCTCGACGTCGCCGCCGGCCTCGGCCACCGGATCGGGCAGCACCTCGGCGGCAAGGCGGCCCACCGCCGTCTCGCCGTCCAGCCACATGCCCGAGAAAGCCGGATTGGCATAGACCACCCGGCCGTCGCCATCGACGAACAGCACGCCGAATTCCATGGCCGACAGCAGCGACAGCAGGCGGGCGCGCTCTTGATCCAGGGTTGCCGCGACGCTGGCATTGCGGGCAAGCGCCTGGTTCAGCTCGCTGACCCGTTCGTCCACGGCGCGGGACATGGCGTTGAAGGCCGCGCCCAGGCGGCCGATGTCGTCGTCGCCCTCGGCGACGCGCACGTGTTCGAAATTGCCGGCGGCAATGGCCGCGCTGGCTTCGGTCAGTTGCGCCAGATGGCGGGTCAGCCACCAGCCGACCAGGGTCAGCAGGCCGGCGGACAGCAGGATCTCGCCCACGGCGATGGCGACGCCCTGAACGACCAGGGCACGCTGGGCGGCGACGATATGACCCAGGCTGAGGCCGAAATGCAGGGTGCCCAGTTCCTGGCCCGCCAGCAGCACCGGCACGGCCACGTCGTAGCGGGCGCCGCCGCCCTTGTCGCTCAAGGAAAACTGGTGGTCGGCTTCGGGCAGCGGCTGGCTTTCGTCCCAGCCGGTGGCGGCGGCGACCTTGCCGCGCCGGTCGAGCACCGCCAGATACACCAGCCCGTCCACCGACTGGCTTTCCTTGAGGATCGCCTGCAGCGTCGCGTAGTCGCGCTGGGCCAGCGGCGCCACCAGGGCGGCGTTCAGAACCGGAGTGATTTCCTCGGCATGCTGCCGCGCCTGCTCGGCCAGGCTGGAATACAGCAGGCGCACGCTGTTGCCGACCAGCATGGTCAGCATGAACGCCTCGACAAACAGGGCCGCCATCAACAGGCGCGCCCGGACCGTACGGAACCGGGGCAAGCCCCTCATCGCGACTCGCCTTTCAGCACCTGCCGCACCTCGTCGGCGAAGGGTGCCATGGTCTTCAGTTCGGCCACGCCGATGTCGCGATAGCCGTCCAGCTTGTTCTCGCTGAAATAGCGCAGGCCCTCGGGCGACGCGGCGAACCCCTTCAGCGCCGCCATCACCTTGGCCTGCAGCCCGGCGTCGCGGCCGTTCAGCATGTAGACGCGCCCGGCCATGGGCTGGCTGCTTTCCTGGATGCGCAGGCGGTCCTGCACGTCGGCGGGCAGCTTCTGGAAATTGGCCAGCGACATGAAGCCGCCGGCGGCGTCGCCGGCCAGGATCAGTTGCGCCACGCTGTCGGCGGCGCTGACGAAACGCACCTGGCGCGGCGCCACATGCTTGTCGCGCAGCCAGTGCAGCCCCCACAAGGTGACCAGCGACGACGGGTTGAGCCCCAGCACCACGGTGCCGTTCAGACCGTCCGGCTTTTTGATGGGGGACTCGCGATCGACCACCAGCACCGCCAGGAAATCGGCCTTGTAGGTGACCAGCGGCGCATAGCCGGCATCGGCGCGCAGCAACTCGGCCTGATGGCCGGTGGTGACGGCGACGTCGTATTCCTGGGCCACCGCGCGACGGGCGAATTCGGTGAAGTCGGGCGCGGTGACGATTTCCACCGGCCGGCCAAGGGCCTGGGCCAGGGCGGCGCGCACCGGCTGGTATTGTTCGATGATGACGCGGGCGCTGGTATGCGGCGCCACGCCCACCAGGAACGCCTCTCCGGCGGGCGACGGCGCCTGCGCCCGGGCCAGTCCCGCCCAGCCCAAGGCCACCAGCACCGCGGCAACCATTCCCAGCATGCGCGACATACGTTCCCCCACACCGAATAAAAACCAAAGGATCGCGGCGGAATTATAACCACAGGCTGTGAACAAGGGTACAGGCCCGGTTGAACGAACAGTCAACCGGAATTCAAATTATGTGAACCAGCCAACAACA
>DATGXU010000329.1:0-3248 GCA_035298685.1 Magnetospirillum sp.
CGAACGCCGGTTTGAGGTGCAAGCGAACGTATCCGTCGGCCTGCTTATAACTGTGGCGTTTTTGCTTGCGTTGATCGGCGAGGTATACATCCGCGCATAATTAACGGGACATATGTGGCATACTGGTCTCAGAGACCTCTATGGTGCCACGCTTGTTGCGGCTACATCCGAGCACGTATCAGCGGCTGATCCGCCTGAGCAAGGAAGCGGAGAGAGACGGGGCCTATCGCGTGGCGCGGCGGTTACGCGCGGTGGTGCTGAATTCTGAAGGACATACCAGCGGCGAGTTGGCCGAGATCCTGCAGGCGCCGCGATCCAAGGTGTCGGAGTGGCTCCAGCGTTATCAAACTCAGGGCATCGAGGGTCTGCTGGAAGGGTATCGCTCGGGTCGGCCATCGGAACTGACAAGGGAGCAACAGCAACAGTTGGGGGACATCCTCGATAGCGGTCCGGTAGCCTACGGTCTGGACACCGGCATCTGGACGTCGCCCATGATCGCCTGGGTGATCGAGGAGGAGTTCGGGGTTCAGTATCATCCCGGCCATGTGCGCAAATTGCTTCACGGCTGGGGGTTTTCGGTGCAGCGGCCCCGCCGTGTGCTGGCGCGCGCCGATGCCGCGGCGCAAGACCGATGGCACCGCCGCATCTATCCCGCGCTTAAAAAAAAGCCCAATCGCGGCACTGGGCGCTGATCTTCACCGACGAAGCCAGCTTCCGGCAAGATTCGACGCTCCACGCCACCTGGAGTCGAGTGGGCTGCCCACCGGAAGTTCCCGTGACGGGAGAACGCAAGAACGTGAAGATTCTCGGTGCCATCGAACTTTGGCGTACGCGGTTCGATTATCGCCAAGACACGGTCTTCAATGCCATTTCGTATCTCGGCTTCCTTGAACAACTGGCTCGGCGATACCGCCGCCAAGGGGCAATCCTGATTCAGGACAACGCTTCCTACCACAAGGATGCCGAGGTCTGGGCATGGTTCAAATCCAACCGGCATTGGCTGGAGGTGCATCAACTGCCACCCTACTCACCGGAATTGAACCCTACCGAACGGCTGTGGCAGCACACCCGCAAGAACGGGACGCACAACCGTTTCTTCGGCGGACTGGACGCACTACTCGCCACGCTGACGCGCGTCTTTGGGGAGATGCAGTCGCACCCTCAACTGATCCGGTCCTATCTGACCCCTTTTTGTTGAGACCTATGTCCCTTTATTTGTGCGCGTCTGTATATCTGATTGATGTCGCTGGGGAAGCCGCGATATCTGCCTTCTGTTTTCTGGCTACAGGCCGAGAAGTTGGAAAGCGCGACGCTGAAAAGTCGTGGGTTCGGTGAGTTGGTGGAAGGCAGGGGCGTTGAGGTCGGCCGCCATCCGGCAGGTATTTCGGCAGCGGGTAGAGAGCTCCTGCAGGAGGGTGTCGAAGTTGTGGACGGGGAAACCATCGGCGGTCGTGCGGTCTGATTTCTTGGCTTGGGCGGAAGCGGAGATCTCGGCGGGCGCCACCGGGTCGCGGCGGAGGCGGTCCTCACTCAGTTGCTCATCGTCGAACAGTAGGGGGGCCAAGTTCCGGCGCATGTGCCACTCCACATAGAAAGCCAGCATACACACCAGGATGTGCCCCCGCACATGGTCTTCGGTGCGGTGATGGATGGGGCGAATCCTCAGGTCCAAGCCCTTCAAACTGCGGAAGGCGCGTTCCACCTGCGCCAGGCTTTTGTAGCGGCGCACGGCGTCTTCGGCCGAACAACGGTCCGCTGGTTGGTTGGTCCTTACCACATAAATTCCGTCCAACTCACTCTCGCGGCGGATCGTATCTTCCCGCCGCTCCCAGCGAAATACGCCGTTAGCGATGGTGAGAGAAAAGTGTTTGGCGACCTTGTAGCGATTCAGCACCTTGCCCGCTTTCAGCGCGATGTCGGCTTCGCGCAGCGGTGTGCGCGTGCGGCGCTTCACCTGGGCGGCGATCTTAGCCAAGTCCTTCTCCGTGGCCTCGATCAAGTCGCGCCGCTTGCGGCGGCGCTCTTCCGCCAGCAACGGGTTGAAGCAGGCCACCAGGCGCTCGCCGGGGTACTCCGGCGAGGTAATCTCAGCCAGATTGGTGTCATCGAATAAAGACAGTTGTAGGCTTTTGGTTTCCACCAGCTCGCGGATGGCCGGCCCGCGCAGCGCCGAGATCCATCCCAGTCCGGTGTGTTGTTTGAGTTTGCGGATCTGCGCCTCGGTGAGCATGCCGCGGTCACCCACCAGCACCACCCGTGAGAGGCCGAAACGCTGCCGCAGTTTCTCGACCTGATCGGGCACGGTGGTGGGATCGCCGGTGTTACCGGGATAGACATCGATGGCTACGGGGCGGCCCTCACCGTCGGTCAGTAAACCGTAGACGATGATGGGCAGACCTTTTTTGCCGTCTCGGTTGTGGCCCAAGCGAGCCAGCGGACAGGTGTGGCCTTCGTAGTAACTGCTGCTGACATCGTAGAGCACGATGGCGCCGGTGGTGAGGTGTCGCTGTGCCAGTCTCTTCTCGACTTGGGCCTGACGCGCGAGTAGCCAATCCAAGGCTTGGTAGAGGTCATCTTCGGTGGCGCTGCCTACGTTCAATTCGTCGGCCAAGGTGGAGGCGTGCCACAACCGGGTGGTGGCCAGTTTGGAACAAGGATGCAGCAACCGTTCGGCGATCATGGCCACCACGAGGTCGCGCTGAGGGCAGGGCTTGGAAGCGAGCAGCGCCTCCACGCCGAGGCGGCGGATGGATCCGAGGAGGGCCTGGACGTGACCGTGGGGCAGGGAGCGCTCGATCTGGAACGCCGAGCGGGCTGGGAGGAACTCCTCTCCGGCGAGCGAGCGCCGGACCAGGTCGATGAGATGTGCAGGCAGATGGGAGATGTTGCCGAGGGTTTCATGTTTGACCTGAGAACCGACGCGGAAGGTGCGGCGAAGGAGGTGGGACTGATAGGTCTTGCCCTTGTAAATTCTACTTGTGGTGGCCACATGGACCTTGCCGGATCGTGAAGGCACGGCTAATTATAAAAGCTAAACCAGCAAGGATATCAAGACATAATTATCGTATTTAGTGGCTACATATGGAAGCCCAAAAACACCCCGCTGCCATCACAACAAAGGGATTAGGCTCAAAAACGCTCAGGAACTTCGGGTTAGCGGCTGAAGCGTGCCGGTCCAGTGTTTCGTCGGTTCATCGGTCAGGCGGTCCGCCATGGACCACACGCTGAAGTACGGGTCGCACGCCACC
>DATGXU010000330.1:0-7259 GCA_035298685.1 Magnetospirillum sp.
GCGCATGCCGACGCCCAAGCGGCGCTTGGACAGGTAATGGCCCTGCGGCGACGGGGTCTTGAAGCGGGTCAGTTGCAGGATGCCCTGATCCACCGCCGCCAGGGTGACGAAGGCGTGGCCCGAGGCGCCGGCGACCTTGACCGGCACGGTGATGGTCTGACGCGGGGTGATGCGCTCGGGGGCGCCCAGGCTGACGCCCAGGGTGCGGGCGCCGGCATCCAGGCCCAGCCAGGCGACGCCAACGGCGCGCACCGGGGCATGGCCCAGCTTTTCCGACAGCGGACGGTACAGGGTGACCAGGGCATAGGCGCCCGGCCCCCATTCCTCGCGCACGGAGATCGCCACGTCGGTGCCGCCGGCCGGCACGTGGACGGTGCGGGTTTCGTGAACCTGTTCGTTGGCGATCACCACCAGGGCTTCGCCCTCGTAATCGGCGTCGATGTGCAGGCGGGCGTTTTCGCCCACCCCATAGCCGGGCTTGTCGGCCGCCAGCTTCAGGCGGTCGGGACGATCGGCGGTGGCTTCTCCGTACCAGCCGCCCCAGAAGTTCATGGAGGTGCCGGCGCCGGTGGCGGGGTCGGTCACCACCAGACGATAGGTGCCCCAGTCGGTGCCGAAACGCACCAGCGCCGGCGCCTCGGCGCCGATGGCCAGCTTGCCCGCGGCGACCTCGGTCTCGCGCGCCACCCGCTCGTAGCGCCAGCGCGACCCCGAGCGGAACCACTGCCAGGTCGAGGTGTCCTTGAAGATGCGGTATTCCACGCCGGATTTGGCGACGGCCTCGCCGGCTTCGTTCACCGCCACCACGTCGAACAGCGCCTCTTGGCCGCGTCCGACGCTGCCGTCGAAGCGGGGCTTGACGCCCAGCGCCACCGGGCGGGTGCGGACGGGGATGTAGATGTGCTCGCCGGTGGTGCGGCCGCCGGGTTCGCGGATGGCGATGCCGATGTCGGCGCGCAGCGGCAGGGTGGAATTCAGCGCGGCGGGCATCTGGCCGGTGACGGTGGTGGCACCGTTGTCGTCGGTGTCGGCCACTTCCAGGCCGACGCGCTCGCCGCTGAACTTCTCTTCCACCATGCCCCAGCGATAGCCCTTGAACTTGGGGAAGGGGGCGGGGTCGGCCTCGATGGTCAGCTCGGCCTCGCCGCCCAGCGCCGAGGCGGGGGCGCCGTAAAGGAAGCGGGCTTCCACCGGCACCGACAGGGTATCCGCCGGCCGCAGCAGCGCCGGGCGTTCGCCGATGTTGAGGCCCAGGCGTTGCGGCACGAAATCCTGCACCTCGAACGAGACGCGGCCCACCGCCTCGCCCTCGGGGTCCACGTGGGCGGTGGCTTCCCAAGTGCCGCGATTGGCGCTGGCCGGCAGCTTGATGGCGAGGGCGCCGCCGCCGCCGCCCTGGTCGTCCACGGTGAAGCGGCGATATTCGTTGCCGTCGGGGCGCAGCACCTTGACCACCACCGGGCGGCCTTCGACGGCCTGCACCTTGGGATCGCGCAGCAGGGTCACCAGCTGCACCGTCTCGCCGGGGCGATAGATGCCGCGTTCGGTGTACAGGAAGGCGTCCACCGGGCCGGCGGGGGCGCGGCCGTCGACGCCGCGGTCGGACAGATCGAAGGTGGAGCGGCGAAGGTCGAGGTAGGCGAAATCGTCAGATCCATAGGCCATGACCATGACCGGCGCCATGCCGCCGGTGCCGCGCAGCAGGCCGGGGGCGAAGCGGGCGGTGCCGTCGGCGCCGGTGGTGACCTGCGCCAGCTCGTCGTTGTTGCGCGCGATCAGGGTCAGGCGCACGCCCGCCATCGGCTGGGCGGTCTTCAGCGACCGCACCGAGAGCGTCAGGCCGTCGGCGCCGTTGAACGAGGTCAGGCCCAGATCGGTCTGCACCACCCATTGGGCGGCGAACTGGCGGTAGTCGCCGTCCTCGTCGTAATAATAGCCGTAGCTGTCCTCGTCTTCCTTCGAGGCGTCGGGATTGCGGGCCACCACCAGATAGGCGCCCGGTTCGCCCTTGCCGATGGCCTGGGCCAGCGGGAACAGGCTGACCACCGCGTCGTTGCGCGGACCGGTCACCGGCATGGTGCCGCTCCACACCTTGCGGCCCTCGTCGTCGCCGATGTTCTTGGCCTGATAGCCCATGACCCGGCGTTCCTCGACCAGATCCTCGCGCATGCGGGCCAGCATGCGGTCGCCGACGCGATAGACGGCCATGTCCAGCTTGGCCACGTTGACGGTGGTGACCGGCAATCCCTCGGCGGTTTCGCGCGGCAGCACGAAGCCGGGGCCGAACGACACCGTGGCCGGGCGGTCGGAAAAGCTGATGGTGACCTCGGTGGCTTCGGGCAGCTTTTCGCCCTTGGCGCCGGGCAGGCCGGCGCGCAGCTGCACCTGATATTCCTGGCCGAAGGTGAAGCCCGACAGGCACAGGCGCGCGCCGTCGACGCGGAAGCCGACGCGGATGTTCTTGGGCAGGGTGACGTAATCGGCGTAGCGGACCTTGCCGCTGGAATCCAGCGCGCTTGAGAAGGTCAGGCAGGCTTCCGGCGTGTCGCCACCGGTTTCCGCCGCCACGCGGCGATAGCGAAGCTCACCCATCGGCACGCCCTCGACGGCCGAAGGCACCGACTTGCCGGTCGGCGCCACGGTGGCCGGCGCGCCGTTCGACGGCGGCGGGGCAACCTTCACCTGGGCAGGCCGCGCCGCCCCATGATGGAAACGAGGCAGATCCTTGACGCCCCAAGCCCCCAACGCGACCGAGCCGACGGCCAACGCCGCCAGCGCCGCGAACATTCCTTTACGCATCTGCCGTTTCCCCCAGCAAATCGTCCCCCATTTGGGCGCGACTATCGCCCAGGGCAGGATTGGTTGCAACTGGCAGCTGATATGCCTGAGGCATGGCTGGCGTGTGCGGGCAGAATGCCGCCTAATGGACGTGTGGTTGACACTGCGGCCATTCTCCGGCAATGTGAGTGAGTGTTCACATTTAAGGAATTGGTCATGCGCGACGGCAGCGCGACCCGAAAGCGGATTCACGACGCGGCGCTGCGCCTGTTCGTCGAACGCGGCGTCACCGAAACCAGCGTGCGCGACCTGGCCGCCGCCGCCGGCATCGCCGAAGGCACGCTGTATCGCCACTATGCGTCGAAGGACGATCTGGTGGCCGACCTGTTCGTCACCAATTACACCGAATTCGCCGGGCGGCTGGTGGCCTTGCGCGCGCTTTCCGGTTTCCGTGCCCGGCTGGATGCGGCGGTGGCCGAGGTGTTCCGCTTCCACGACGACAACCCCACCCTGTTCCGCTTTCTGCTGCTGGTCCAGCATCAGGCGCTGTCGCGTGCCGCCGGCGGCGACGCCAATCCGGTGACCGTGCTGCAGGGCATGGTGGACGAAGCCGTCGCCGCGGCCGAGATCGCCCTGACCGACGCCGCCCTGGGCACCGCCATGATCCTGGGTCTGCTGTTGCAGCCGGCCACCGCCGTGGTCTATGGCCGCCTGGCCGGCCCGCTGTCGCCCCATGCTCCCGCCATTGCCGCCGCCTGCTGGCGCGCGCTGAACCCCTGAGGAGATCCGGCATGCACGACGGTACCTTCCGCCTGCTGTCCCATCGCCGTTTCCTGCCGCTGTTCGTCAGCCAGTTCCTGGGCGCGGCCAACGACAACCTGTTCAAGAACGCCATGGTGATCCTGGTGGTCTATCGCCTGGGGGCGCAGGCGGGAATGGACCCCAAGATCCTGGCGACCATCGCCGCCGGGCTGTTCATCGCGCCCTATTTCCTGTTCTCGGCCCTGGCCGGGCAATTGTCGGACCGCCATGAGAAGACGCGGCTGATGAAGCTGTGGAAAGCGGCCGAGATTCCCATCTCGGTCCTGGGGGCCTGGGCGCTGATGGCGGAGAACGTGCCGATGATGCTGGCGGCGCTGTTCCTGCTGGGCACGCAATCCACCTTCACCAGCCCGATCAAATACGCCGTGCTGCCCGAACTGCTTGAGCAGGACGAGCTGATCGGCGGCAACGCCCTGATCGAGGGCGGCACCTTCCTGGCCATCCTGATCGGCACCATCGCCGGCGGCACCCTGGTGCTGCTCGACGGCGGCGCCGCCATGGTGGCGGCGGCCATGCTGGTGGCGGCGCTGTTCGGCTTCGGCGCCAGCCTGCAATTGCCGCGCGGCCATGCCGGCAACCCCGAGGTCACGGTCCGGCTGGCGGTGGTGTCGGAAACCGCCGCGCTGTGGCGGCTGATCCGCGCCCGCCGCGACCTGTTCCTGTCGGTGCTGGGCATTTCGTGGTTCTGGCTGGTGGGCGCCACCTATCTGTCGCAGTTCCCCGCCTTCGCCAAGGACGTTCTGGGCGCCGACGAGCACGCGGTGACGCTGATGCTGACCATGTTCTCGGTGGGCATCGGCGTCGGCTCGGTGCTGTGCGGGCGCATGCTGAAGGGCGAGATTTCCGCCCGCCACGTTCCCTTCGCCGCCTTGGGCATGACCCTGTTCGCCCTGGACCTCTATTTCGCCGCCGGCCGGGCCGAGGGCTCGCAGACCCTGCTGTCCCTGGCCGAATTCCTGGCGCGCCCGGCCAACTGGCGGGTGCTGGCCGACCTGCTGGCCTTCGCCATCTGCGGCGGCATCTACATCGTTCCGCTGTACGCCATCCTGCAGGCGCGCAGCGACGAATCCGCCCGCGCCCGCGCGGTGGCCGCCAACAACGTGATCAACGCCGCCTTCATGGTGACGGGCGCGGTGGGCAGCGCGCTGTTGCTGGCGGCCAATGTCAGCGTCACCGGCATCTTCCTGATCCTGGGGCTGGCCAATCTGGTGGTGGCGTTCATCATCTGCGGCCTGCTGCCCGACGCGGTGCTGAAGGGGGTGTTCGCCGCCCTGTTCCGGCTGGCCTATCGGGTCAAGGTCAACGGCCTGGAAAACGTGCCGGCGGCGGGCCAACGCGCGGTGATCGTGGTCAACCACACCTCGTTCCTGGACGCGGCGCTGCTGGCGGCGTTCCTGCCGGAAAAGCCGGTGTTCGCCGTCAACACCTTCATCGCCCGCGCGTGGTGGGTGCGGCCGTTCCTGCGGGTGGTCGACGCCTTTCCGGTGGACCCCACCAACCCCATGTCCACCAAAAGCCTGATCCGCGCCGTGCAGGACGGGCGCAGCCTGGTGATCTTTCCCGAGGGCCGCATCACCGTCACCGGCGCGCTGATGAAGGTGTACGAAGGCCCGGGCATGGTGGCCGACCGCGCCGACGCGGTGGTGGTGCCGGTGCGCATCGACGGTGCCCAGTTCACCCCGTTCTCGCGGCTCAGGGGCAAGCTGCGGCTGCAATGGTTCCCCACCATCACCATCACCGTGCTGCCGCCGCGCCGCTTCGGCGTGCCGGACGAGGTCAAGGGCCGCGCCCGCCGCCAGCGCATCGGCGCCGCGCTCTACGACGTGATGTCGGGCATGATGTTCGAGACGGCGCATCGCGACCGCACCCTGTTCACCGCCTTGCTGGAAGCGCGGCAGCGCACCGGCGGCGGCGCCCCGGTGATCGAGGACATCAACCGCAAGCCGCTGTCCTATGATCGCATGGTCGCCTCGGCGCTGGCCTTGGGGCGGGTGTTGTCGCACCATGCCAAGGCGGGCGAGGCCATGGGCGTGCTGCTGCCCAACGCCGCCGCCACCGCCGTGGGCTTCTTCGCCCTGCAGGCGTTCGGGCGGGTGCCGGCCATGCTGAACTTCTCGACCGGGCCGGGCAACGTGGTGGCGGCGTGCGAGGCGGCGTGCATCCGCACCGTGCTGACCTCGCGCCGCTTCATCGAGCAGGGCCGCCTGTCCGCCACCGTGCAGGCGCTGGAAGCGCAGGTGCGGGTGCTGTACCTGGAAGACGTGGCTGCCGGCATGGGGCCGCTGTCCAAGCTGTACGGCCTGATCGCGCGGCCCTTTGCCGCCGCCGTCCATCGCCGCGCCCGCCGCGCGCCGTCGGACCCGGCGGTGATCCTGTTCACCTCGGGGTCCGAGGGCACGCCCAAGGGGGTGGTGCTGTCGCACGCCAACATCCTGGCCAATTGCGCGCAATTGGCGGCGCGGGTGGCGTTCAGCCCCACCGACAGCGTGTTCAACGCCCTGCCGGTGTTCCATTCCTTCGGTCTCACGGGCGGCCTGCTGCTGCCGGTGCTGGCGGGCATCCGGGTGTTCCTGTACCCGTCGCCGCTGCATTACCGCATCGTGCCCGAGATGGTCTACGACACCAACGCGACCATCATGTTCGGCACCGACACCTTCCTGTCCGGCTATGGCCGCGTCGCCAGCCCCTACGACTTCTATAGCGTGCGCTATGTGTTCGCCGGGGCGGAAAAGGTGAAGGACGAAACCCGCCGGGTGTGGATGGAAAAGTTCGGCCTGCGCCTGTTGGAAGGCTATGGCGCCACCGAGACGGCGCCGGTGCTGGCGGTCAACACCCCCATGCACTTCAAGGCCGGCACGGTGGGCCGCCTGCTGCCCGGTATCCAGCATCGCCTGGAACCGGTGCCGGGGGTGGATGACGGCGGCCGCCTGTGGGTCAAGGGCCCCAACGTCATGCTGGGCTATTACCGCACCGAAAAGCCGGGCGAGCTGGAGCCGCCGGCCGACGGCTGGTACGACACCGGCGACATCGTCGATGTCGACGAGTTGGGTTATGTGCGTATCCTGGGCCGGGCCAAGCGGTTCGCCAAGATCGCCGGCGAGATGGTCAGCCTGGGCAAGGTGGAAGGCGAGATCGCGGCGCGCTGGCCCGACGGCCAGCATGCGGTGGTCGCCGTGGCCGACGACCGCAAGGGCGAGCAATTGGTGCTGATCACCGACCGCGCCGAGGCGACCCGCGAAACCATCCTGGCCCACTTCCGCGCCCAAGGGCTGGCCGAGCTGCTGGCGCCCAAGGCGGTGCTGAAGGTCGACCGCGTGCCGCTGCTGGCCACCGGCAAGGCCGATTACGTGGCGGTGAAGGCCCTGGCCGAAGCCTTCGTGCGGCCGGCGGCGGCGCCGTGATCATGCGGCCGCCTTGGGGGGCGGCCTTTGGGGGGACATCATGGACGAAAGTTTGTTGGTGCTGCTGGCACTGGGCAGTCTGATCGTCGCCTTTGTGGCGATCACCCAAAGCCATCGGGTCGACAGCGACCTCAAGGCGGTGCGCCGCCGGTTGGCCGAACTGGAAAATCGGGTTGTGCGCCTGGGCGAGGCCGGGGTTGCGCCGCCGCCGCCCGTGGCCGAGGCGGTGACGCCCGAACCGGAAAAACCCGCGGCCGA
>DATGXU010000331.1:0-9177 GCA_035298685.1 Magnetospirillum sp.
TTCGCCGCCGCCGTCAGACTGGCGCGCAAGCGCCGGCTGGGGCCGTTCCGCCGCGACGAACGCGCCGAGGCCCGCAACAAGGACCTTGCCGCCCTGGCCCGCGCCGGCTTCGACTTCGACACCTGCCGCCGGGTGGTCGACGCCGAAAGCCCCGAGGCGCTGGAGGAGTGATCAGCCCGCCGTGGGCAGCGCGGCCACCGTCTCCTTGCCCGCCACCCGCAGCGTGGGGACCGAGGTTGGCGAATGGTCGTGCACCACCACGGTGGGCTGTTGGCCCGGCATTTCGATGCCCAGCTCGTGGAAACGCTTCTTCAGGCGGCGATTGAACTCGCGGCTGACCGCGCCGCTTCTGCCCGGCAGGGTCTTGAAGCGGCCGGTGATCACCGCCGCCGAGGCGTCGAAGCGATCCAATCCCCAGATGTCCATGGGCGCCACGATCGACGGGCCGACCACGGCATCGCCGCGCAAATCGGCGCCCACCTCGCGCATCACCTCCATCACCCGGTCCACGTCCTCGCCCAGGCCGATGCTGACTTCCAGATTGGCGAAGGCGTGGTCGCGGCTCATGTTGACCACCGAATTGACCGAGCTGAACGGGATGGAATGCACGGCGCCGGTGCCGTCGCGCAGGCGAATGGCGCGGATGCTCATGGCTTCCAGGGTGCCGGTATTGCCGTTGATCTTCACCGAATCGCCCACCGCCATGGTGTCCTCGAACAGGATGAAGGCGCCGGTGATCACGTCCTTGACCAGGGTCTGCGAGCCGAAGCCGATGGCGACGCCGACCACGCCGGCACCGGCCAGCAGCGGCGCGATGTTGATGCCCAGTTCCGACAGCACGATCAGGGTCACCATCACCACCAGCACGATGAACAGCGCGTTGCGCACCAGCGGCAGCAAGGTGCGGATGCGGCCCGAACGCTGCAGGGCGTTGCCGTCCTGGTCGGTGGCGGCCAGATAGCGTTCGATGGCGCCCGACACCAGTTCCCACACCACCAGCGCGCCGGTCAGCACGGCGGCGATGCTGATCAGCGACGACACCACCCGGCGGCCGCCTTCGGACGACAGCAGCGCCAGGGTGTCCAGGCCCCAGGCCTGGGCCAGCGCCAGCATGGTGACCACGCCGACGGCGCCGCGCAGCACCAGATGCAGCACCGGCAGATAGCGGTTGGCGCGGGCTTCCAGCCGGGGGAAGGCGTTGCGGGCTTCCTGGCTGATGGCGAAACCGCGTTCGATGAGGCGGCCCAGGCCGGTGGACAGCATGGCCGCCACGGTCAGGATCAGCACCGACAGCAGGCTGGCGCGCAGCATGAAGTCGAAACCGCCCTTGACCTTCAGCGCCCACACCGCATAGCCGGCGATCACGTACAGAACCGCCAACACGTGCCAGATTTCCGCCAGGCGGGTGCGCAGGCCGTGCAGACGACCCGAACCGTCGCCGACGCCACGCAAGGCGCGGGTCACCGCCTGACGGTTCTGCAGGATAAAGATCACCAGCATGGTGGTGATGGCAAGCCCCAAAGCCTTGAGCGAGAACACCGCCGCACCGCGCGGCAGGCCCAACAGGCGCGCGGCCTCGACCGCCAGGGTGCCGAAGACGCCCACTCCGGCCAGCCGGCGCGCCCAGATCACCAGATATTCGGCGGTTTCGTCATCCACCGGCAACAGGCGCAGCCCCGGCGTGCGCGGCGCCGCCAGCAGGCGGGCCAGAACCATCAGCAACCGTACCGAGGCATAGGCGGTCACCACCATCACCGCCGCCACGCGAATATTGCCGGTCAGCCCCAAAATGGTCAGCGTGCCCCAGGCGGCGGCGGCGGCACCGGCCACCGGCAGGGTGCGGATGGCCGCCCGTGCCAGCCCCAGCGGCAGACGCACCAGCATGGGCGCCTTTTCGCGCGGCACCGTCAGCCCTTCGGAGCGGCGCAGCAATCGCACCAGCAGGTGATCGGCGGCGATGCCGGCCAGCATCAGCGCCAGCATGCGCCAGGCAGTGTCGGCCCAGTGCTTGCGCAAGGCCGGATCGGCCGCCTGCTGGCCCATCCACGTCATCAGCTTGGGCACGTCGCGCAGGGCGGCGACCGCATCCATGGCGTCGTCGCCGAACGCTTCCAGCCGTTCGGTGATGACGCCCAGCACGCTGTTGTCGGCGTCCTGCTGGGTGTGGCGCTGGGCGGCGATCATCGCCTTGAGCTGTTGGACCAGTTGCTGGCGCTCACCATCGCTTTCAAGGGTGGCGACCAGCTTCTGCAGCTCCTCGACCCTGACCCCGCCATCCTGGGCGGGGCGATCCTGGGCGAAGGCGGGGAAGGCGACGGTCAGCGCCAGCACAAGGGCGGCGAACAGACGCACGAACGATCGTGTCATGGAACTCGGCATGTGGTTGGGCTTGCTTCAGTCCAGGATGGAAGGGGACTTTGACGAAAGTGGGGCGGACGCCTAACTTGCCGGGCAACCGAACCAACATCAAGGGGCGCCCCATGACCCAGGTCACGATTTATCACAACCCCCGCTGCAGCAAGTCGCGCGAAACGCTGAAGCTGATCGAGGATCGGGGCGTCACGCCGCAGGTGGTGGAATACCTGAAGACCCCGCCCTCGGCCGAGGAACTGATCCGCATCCTGGCGCTGCTGGGCAAGGCGCCCCGCGACATCCTGCGCAAGAAGGAAGCCGCCGAGGCCGGCATCGACGCCGACGCGCTGTCCGACGCCGAACTGATCAAGGCCATGGTCGCCAACCCGGCGGTGATCGAGCGCCCCATCGTGGTGGCCGGCGACAAGGCGGCATTGGGCCGTCCGCCCGAGAACGCGCTCGCCATCCTGTGACTTTTCTACGATCGCGGCCTTGTGCGCATGGCCGCGATCCCCAATTGCGCCCATAGGGGGTAGACCTATCCCGGATGCATGCTTGCATCGAATGGGCGCGGCGGAGCAGCCTTTTCGCAGGTCCCCCGAAACCAGTGGAGTGACGCGAATGGGCAGGGAAGCCTACCAAACCGTCATGGAACAACGGCTGCGCGACCTTTCGCTGCAAATCGACAGCGTCCGCAGCCGGCTGATGGACAGTCCCAACGACCATTTGCGCGAGGAATTGGCCTGTCAGCTGAGCTGGCTGGCTCACCGCCACGACATGGTGCGCGAAAAACTGGACGCCCTGTCGGACGAGCCGGACGGCACCTGGGAGGACCTGCGCGCCGAAGTCGACGACGACTGGGATTCCCTGGTCCAGGATTTCGAGGAACGGGTGGCCGGGCTGGCCTGAGGCGGCCCTTTCCCAATAGGGTGCCGACACCTCCTTTCCGAGGCATCCATCCCTATCTCCGTCATGCGCGGGCTTGACCCGCGCATCCACGCGCCATCATCCATCCCATTGTTTCAAAAGGCGTTCATGCGGAACCGCGTAGATGGCCGTGTCAAGCACGGCCATGACGAGAGGGGTGAAAGGTGCCAAACGGCGGCCCCCGCTAAACTTCGATGACCAGCGGCACCGGCATCGCGCCCAGGCTGGCATCGGTGAAGGTATGTTCGGTGGCCTCGGCATCGGCCTTTACGCTTTTGGCCAGACGGTCCATTTCGTCGTCGTCCACGCCCATCTCGGCGGCACGGCGGCGCTGCTGTTGCAGCAGGCTTTTGACCTGCGCGAACAGGCGCCGCACCTCGGCGGCGAATTTGGTGTCTTCGATGCGGGTGTCGCCGTTCTGCCGTAGCTCGGCGGCGATTTTCTGGAAGCGGTCGGCGGTGTCGCGGCGTTTATCTTCTTCCGTGCCGGCCGGTTCCTTGCCCGGTTTGCCGTCCGACTTGGCGTCGGCCTTGCCGTCGGTTTCCCTTGCCTTTGCCGCCAGCCCCTCGGCACTTGCCTGCGCCCCGGCGGCAGCCGCGTCGGCGGCGGCGCCTTCAGCATCGGCTTGCTCGGCCGCGCCCTGATCCCCGGCGGCCCCCTCGGCGGCCGCGGCCTTGTCGGGGGTCGCGCCGGACGCTTCGTCGGCGGACAGCCCCAGGCCGGCATTGCCGCTGCCGGCGGCATATTCCTTGGCGGCGGCGGACAATTCGCGGGCGATCTGCGCCGCCCGCCGGGCGACGGCCTTGGGATCGCCACCCATCAGCTTCAGGGCTTCCAGTTCTTTTTTCAGCTGCTCGATCTTGGCCTTGGCGGCGGACTTGCGCTGTTGTTTCTGGTTGGCATTGGCCTGCTTCATGGCATCCAACGCCTGTTGGGCGCGGCTGGCCTGTTCGTCCTGCGCGCCCTTGGCCTTGGTGTCGTCCGCAACCTTGTCGGACTTGGCCTGTGCCGTGGCCGGCCCCTTCAGCAGCAGGGACAGCGCGACTTCTGCGCCGGCGATTTTCCCAAGCATGAGCGCCCTCCATTCTGGATACGCCAGGCCATGATAATGCCACAGGGATGAATCGAGTCTTAATGGTTGATTTCCGTGACAGAAATTCCCCGCGACAAAAAAAGGGGCGACCCAAGGGCCGCCCCATAGTTTTTCGCTGTTTATGCGGTCTTTAGGCCGCTTTCGAGCACCCTTCCACCAGGGCGACGATGTCGCCCATGATGGCGGTGATGTCGTAATCCTTGGGCGTGTAGATGCGGGCGCATCCGGCGGCCAACAGGGTCTTTTCGTCCTCGGGCGGAATGATGCCGCCGGCCACCACCGGCACGTCACCCAAGCCGGCGGCGCGCATGCGCTCCAGCACCTCGGTGACCAGCGGCACATGGCTGCCCGACAGGATGGACAGGCCGACCACGTGCACGCCTTCTTCCAGCGCGGCGTTGACGATCTGGGCCGGGGTCAGGCGGATGCCTTCGTAGACCACTTCCATGCCGGCGTCGCGGGCACGCACGGCGATCTGTTCGGCGCCGTTGGAGTGGCCGTCCAGCCCCGGCTTTCCCACCAGCATCTTGATGCGGCGGCCCAGCTTGGCCGAGACCTCGTCGACCTTGGCGCGCACGGCGACGATCTTGTCGCCCTTGGCGGCGGCGGCGGCGCGGGCCACGCCGGTGGGGGCGCGGAATTCGCCGAACACCTCACGCAGGGTCTGCGCCCATTCGCCGGTGGTGACGCCGGCATGGGCGGCGGCGATGGACGGCTCCATGACGTTACGACCCTCGCTGGCGGCGGATTTCAGCTCGGCCAGGGCCTTTTCCACCGCGCGGGCGTCGCGCGAGGCCTTGAACGCCTTCAGGCGCTCGATCTGCTCGGCCTCGGCGCGGGGATCGACGGTCAGGATCGAACCGTCGCCGGTGGTCAGCGGGCTGGGCTCGGTCTCGGTCCACTTGTTGACGCCGACCACGATCTGCTCGCCCGATTCGATGCCGGCGATGCGGCGGGCGTTGGATTCCACCAGCTTCTGCTTCATGTAGCTGGATTCCACCGCCGCCACGGCGCCGCCCATGCCGTCAAGGCGCGACAGCTCCTCGCGGGCCTCGGCCATCAGGTCCTCGACCTTGCGGGCGATTTCCACCGAGCCGTTGAAGATGTCGCCGTATTCCAGCAGGTCGGTTTCGTAGGCGACGATCTGCTGCAGGCGCAACGACCATTGCTGGTCCCACGGACGCGGCAGACCCAGCGCCTCGTTCCAGGCGGGCAACTGCACGGCGCGGGCGCGGGCGTCCTTGGACAGCACCACCGCCAGCATTTCCAGCAGGATGCGATAGACGTTGTTTTCCGGCTGCGGCTCGGTCAGGCCCAGGCTGTTGACCTGCACGCCATAGCGGAAGCGGCGGGCCTTTTCGTCGGTGATGCCGTAACGCTGGCGGCAGATTTCGTCCCACAGATAGGTGAACGCCCGCATCTTGCACAATTCGGTGACGAAGCGGATGCCGGCGTTGACGAAGAAGCTGATGCGGCTGACCACCACCGGGAAGTCCTCGGCCGGAACGGTGGGGCGCACGGTGTCCAGCACGGCGATGGCGGTGGCCAGGGCATAGGCCAGCTCCTGCTCGGGCGTGGCACCGGCTTCCTGCAGGTGGTACGAGCACACGTTCATGGGGTTCCACTTGGGAACCTCGCGATAGGTGAAGGCGATGACGTCGCTGGTCAGCTTGAGCGACGGCTGCGGCCCGAAGATGTAGGTGCCGCGCGACAGGTATTCCTTGATGATGTCGTTCTGGGTGGTGCCGTTCAGCGCCGAGCGGGCGGCGCCCTGCTTTTCCGCCGTGGCGATATAGAGCGACAGCAGCCAGGCGGCCGGCGCGTTGATGGTCATCGAGGTGTTCATCTTTTCGAGGGGGATGCCCTCGAAAAGCGTCCGCATGTCGCCAATATGGCACACCGGCACGCCGACCTTGCCCACCTCGCCCCGCGCCAGCGGGTGATCGGAATCATAGCCGGTCTGGGTCGGCAGGTCGAAGGCGATGGACAGGCCGGTCTGGCCCTTGCCCAGGTTGGTGCGGAACAGCTTGTTGGATTCCGCCGCCGAGCTGTGGCCCGAATAGGTGCGAAACAGCCAGGGCTTCTCGCGGGCGGGGGTCTTCTCCGTCATTGCTGTCACCTTCCTCTACGCGCAGGTTGCGTCATCATTCTATCGGAAGAACGGGTCGATACGACCTAAAATTTCTCGACATCCGAACTTCGCGAAACAAACTATCATTTTGTGCATTGCGAAGAAAGGCGCAAAACGCTACAACGCGAAAGTCGTTCGGACGCCCCGGTGGGGCACGGCGGCGAAGCGAAGGAATCGCGAAGATTCCCGACAGACGACGAACAGCGTGGTTTTCGGAGACGAGGAGTAACTCGGATGAGCGAAGCGGCGAACTTGGCCGACATCCGGCCCGGACAGGTGGTGAAGGACCTCTACGAGGTCGGTGAGATCCCGCCGCTGGGCCATGTGCCGAAGCAGATGTATGCCTGGGCCATCCGCAAGGAGCGGCACGGCAACCCCGATACCGCCATGCTGGTCGAGGTGGTCGACACCCCCGAGATCGATCCGCATGAAGTGCTGATCATGGTGATGGCCGCCGGCGTCAACTACAACGGCGTGTGGGCGGCCCTGGGCAAGCCCATCTCGCCGTTCGACTATCACAAGGCGTCGTACCACATCGCCGGTTCCGACGCGGCCGGCATCGTGTGGAAGGTCGGCTCCAAGGTGAAGCGGTGGAAGGTCGGCGACGAGGTCGTGGTCCACTGCAACCAGACCGACGGCGACGACGAAGAGTGCAACGGCGGCGACCCCATGAACTCGCCGACCCAGCGCATCTGGGGCTACGAGACCGCAGACGGCTCGTTCGCGCAGTTCACCCGCGTCCAGGCGCAGCAGGTCATGGCCCGTCCCAAGCACCTGACCTGGGAAGAAAGCGCCTGCTACACCCTGACGCTGGCGACCGCCTATCGCATGCTGTTCGGCCACCGCCCGCATGTGCTGCGTCCCGGCCACAACGTGCTGGTCTGGGGTGCCGCCGGCGGCCTGGGCTCGATGGCGATCCAGCTGATCGCGGTGTCGGGCGCCAACGCCATCGGCGTGATCTCGGAAGAGGACAAGCGCGACTTCGTGCTGGGCCTGGGCGCCAAGGGCGTCATCAACCGCAAGGACTTCGACTGCTGGGGCCAGCTGCCCGACGTCGACGGCGACCCGGCCGTGTTCGCCGCCTACATGAAGAAGGTCCGCGAATTCGGCAAGGCCATCTGGGACATCACCGGCAAGGGCAACGACGTCGACTTCGTGTTCGAGCACCCCGGCGAAGCCACCTTCCCGGTGTCGTGCAACGTGGTCAAGCGCGGCGGCATGGTCGTGTTCTGCGCCGGCACCACCGGCTTCAACCTGACCTTCGACGCCCGCTTCGTGTGGATGCGCCAAAAGCGTATCCAGGGCAGCCACTTCGCCAACCTGCTGCAGGCCAGCCAGGCCAACCAGCTGGTGATCGAACGGCGCATCGACCCCTGCATGTCGGAATGCTATTCGTGGGAAGACATCCCGAAGGCCCACATGCAGATGCTGCGCAACCAGCACAAGCCCGGCAACATGGCGGTGCTGGTGCAGGCCAAGAAGCCCGGCCGCTACACCGTCGAGGACTGCATCGAGGGTGAATGACCCTGACGCTTGACCCTCTCCCGCCCGGCGGGAGAGGGTGACGCGAAGCATCGGCCGAGTGGGCGAGGGCGCCAACGCCTTCCCCACCCGCCGTCATTTCATGCGGTTCCACACCCTTTCCCGCGCGCGGGGAGGGGGCACTACGCGCAAGGACGTTCCATCCATGACCACCGTGCTGCTGCCCGATCTGATCTCCACCTGCTCCACCGCCCTCGAGACCCTGCGCGGCCTGCATGGCGCCGCCAAGGAATCGGTCACCGCCATGGTGAGCAAGGACGGCAAGATCGATTCCGCCCTGTTCGAAGCCAACCAGGAAGCCGCCCACGGCTTCGCCTGGCTGACCACCTATGTGGCGGCGCTGGAACAGATGCTGGAATGGGCCAAGCGGCTGGAGGCCTCGGGTCGGCTGGGCGAGCTGGAATCGCTGATGCTGCAGGCCGCCTTCGGCGAATACGCCGCCCAGATCTTCGGCGGCATCCCCATGAGCCAGGGCGAGTTCATCCGCCCGGCCGACATGGGCCTGGACAGCAAGATCTGCCACAAGTTCCATTCCGAACCGCTGTCGCTGCTGCGCAAGCAGGGCAACGCCCCGGCGGTGCGCGTGCGCATCGCCCAGCTGATCGAGGACGGCCACCATTTCGGCGATCTGGGCCTGGACGACGAGACGCTGGACATGATCCGCGACCAGTTCCGTCGCTTCGTCGAGGATCAGGTGGCGCCCTATTGCCATGAATGGCACCTGAAGGACGAGCTGATCCCGCTGGAGGTGCTGAACGCCGTCGCCGAGATGGGCGTGTTCGGCCTGACCCTGCCCGAGGAATACGGCGGGCTGGGCATGGGCAAGACCGCCATGTGCGTGGTCACCGAGGAATTGTCGCGCGGCTATATCGGCGTCGGCAGCTTGGGCACCCGCGCCGAGATCGCCGGCGAGCTGATCCGCCTGGGCGGCACCGAGGAACAGAAGCAGGAATGGCTGCCGAAGATCGCCAGCGGCGAGATTCTGCCCACCGCCGTGTTCACCGAGCCCAATACCGGGTCCGACCTGGGCAGCCTGCGCACCCGCGCGGTCAAGGACGGTGACGATTACGTGGTCACCGGCAACAAGACCTGGATCACCCATGCCTCGCGCTCGGACCTGATGACGCTGCTG
>DATGXU010000332.1:0-3548 GCA_035298685.1 Magnetospirillum sp.
ATCAAAGGTGCCGCATGACCGCCCGCCGCAACTGCGCCGTCGTGAACACTCGGTCCGAGATTAGGGGGGCCACGAAGTGAACCAGATAGTTCCCGCTGCCAAGCGCCCGGGCACCGAGCTTGCCGCTCCGGAGACCCAGGACTACGTGACCATGTACATCGAGGGCCAGATGTTCGGCATTCCGGTGCTGACGGTCCAGGATGTGTTGGGTCCGCAAAAGATCACCCGCATTCCGCTGGCCCCGCGTGAGGTGGCCGGCAGCCTGAACCTGCGCGGTCGCATCGTCACCGCCATCGACGTCCGCCTGCGGCTGGGCCTGCCCAACCAAAGCGGCGACAACAAGGGCATGAGCGTGGTGGTGGACCAGGGCGGCGAGCTGTATTCGCTGATGGTCGATCAGGTGGGCGAGGTGCTGTCCCTGCCGGCGGCCAAGTTCGAACGCAACCCGCCGACGCTGGACCCCATGTGGCGCGAGTTCTCGGCCGGCATCTACCGGCTCGACGAAAAGCTGCTGGTCGTGTTGGACGTCGCCAAGCTGCTGGATTTCAACAGGAACGAATAGTAAGACTGTTCGGAAGAAAGTCTGGCGACGTTTTGGGGCAAGGCACCCCGCTGGGGCGGCGGGGCCTTGCCAGAGGAGGCACCAAGGGCATGAAGTCCTGTCTGATCGTCGATGATTCCAAGGTCATCCGCATGGTGGCCCGGAAAATCCTGCACGAGCTGAGCTTCACCACCGCTGAGGCTGAAGACGGCCAGCAGGCGCTCGATCAATGCAAGGCCAGCATGCCCGACGCGGTGCTGCTGGATTGGAACATGCCGGTGATGAACGGTATCGACTTCCTGCGCGAGCTGCGCAGGCTGCCGGGTGGCGACAAGCCGGTGGTGGTGTTCTGCACCACCGAGAACGACATCGACCACATCCAGGAAGCCATCACCGCCGGCGCCAACGAATACATCATGAAGCCGTTCGACAGCGAAATCCTGCAGGCCAAGTTCTCGCAGGTCGGGTTGCTGTAAGCGCCTTTCCCTTAGTTACCGTTTTCAAGGACGCCCCGCCTAAATGGCCCTCGACCCCGCCCCGTCTCCCGCCGCCGGTAACGCCGATCAGGTCCGCGTCATGCTTGTGGACGATTCGGCGGTGGTGCGGGGTCTGGTCACCCGCATCCTCGAAGACGATCGCGGCATCGCCGTGGTCGCGTCGGTAGGCAACGGCCAGATGGCCGTGTCGGCGCTGGAGCGTCAGGACATCGACGTCATCGTGCTGGACATCGAGATGCCCATCATGGACGGCATGACCGCGCTGCCCAAACTGCTGGCCGTGGACCCCGGCGTGCGCGTCATCATGCAATCGACCCTGACGCTGAAGGGCGCCGACATTTCCATGCGCGCCCTGGAAATGGGCGCCGCCGACTACATCCCCAAGCCCACCGCCACCCGCGATCTGGCCGGCGGCATGGACTTCAAGAGCGAGCTGGTCAGCAAGGTCAAGGCGCTGGGCCAGGCCCGCCGCCGCGACCCCGGCCGCAAGCCCCGTCCCGGCGTCAGCACCCAGCTGCGCCCGATGACCCCGGCGCCGCGCCCCAGCTCCCTGCACCCCGCCGGCCCGCCGCAACTGCGCACCCACACGCCGGAAGTGCCCGAGGTCATCGCCATCGGCAGCTCGACCGGCGGCCCGCAGGCGCTGTTCAGCCTGCTGGGCACCATGCGCGCCGGCACGGTGAAGCAGCCCATTCTGATCACCCAGCACATGCCCGCCACCTTCACCACCATCCTGGCCGAGCACATCAGCCGGGTGTCGGGCTGGGACGCCAAGGAAGGCGTGGACGGCGAGGTGATCAAGGGTGGCCGCGTCTATATCGCCCCCGGCGATTTCCACATGCTGGTGGAAACCAGGGGCGCCGACAAGATCATCCGCCTGTCCAAGAATCCGCCGGAAAACTTCTGCCGACCCGCCGTCGATCCCATGCTGCGCAGCATTTCCGCCGCCTGGGGCAAGCGCGTTCTGGCGGCCATCCTGACCGGCATGGGGTCGGACGGCGCCAAGGGCGGCCAAGTGGTCGTGCAAGCGGGCGGCACCGTGATCGCCCAGGATGAAGCAACCTCCGTCGTCTGGGGCATGCCCGGCGCCGCGGCCAACGCCGGCATCTGCTCGGCCGTGCTGCCGTTGCCCGAAATCGCGCCGTGGATGATCAAGCTGGCGTCGAGGCGCTGATCCCATGCGGCCCGAAGATTTCGACTTCATCGCCAAGCTGCTGAAGGACCGTTCCGGTCTGGTGATCACCCGCGACAAGGCGTATCTGCTGGAATCGCGCCTGACCCCGGTCGCCCGCAAGCGCGGCCTGAAGGGTCTGGACGACCTGGTGGCGTCGCTGCGCACCGCCGGCGAGGACCTCCTGCGCGAGGTCACCGAGGCGATGACCACCAACGAATCGTTCTTCTTCCGCGACATCAAGCCGTTCGACCAGTTCAAGGACGTGGTTCTGCCGGCCATGCTGCAGACCCGCGCCGCCAAGAAGAGCTTCCGCATCTGGTCGGCCGCCAGCTCGTCGGGGCAGGAAGCCTATTCCCTGGCCATGATCCTGAAGGAAGAGGGCGCCCGCTTCGCCGGCTGGAAGATCGAGATCGTCGGCACCGACATTTCCACCGAAATGCTGGAAAAGGCCAAGGCCGGCCTCTATTCCCAGTTCGAGGTGCAGCGCGGCCTGCCCATCCAGCTGCTGGTGAAGTACTTCAAGAAGAACAACGAGATGTGGCAGATCGACCCGTCGATCCGCGCCATGGTCCAGTTCCGCGAATACAACCTGCTGCACGACCTCAAGCCGCTGGGCCAGTTCGACGTGGTGTTCTGCCGCAACGTGCTGATCTATTTCGATCAGCCCACCAAGACCCGCGTGCTGGACAACATGAGCAAGGTCATGCCCGACGACGGCTTCCTGTACCTGGGCGGCGCCGAGACGGTTCTGGGCATTTCCGACAAGTTCAAGCCGATCCCCGAACAGCGCGGCATCTATTGCCGCACCCAGGTGGGCGGACCGGCGCGCTAGAGCAACGCGCCTTTAATCTGAGGCGCGTTGCTCCTGCGAGCATTGAGCGAGCGGCCAAGACCACGGATGTGGGCGCCCGGCGAGGGCGGAATGGTCAAGCTTAGAGTGTGATGCACATTTAGGGCGTCACGCTCTAAGCGGCCAGCTCCTTCTTCAGGAATTCCAGGGTGCGGCGCCACGCCAACTGGGCGTCGGCCTGCCGGTAATTGTCGCCGGTGGGATTGGCGAAGGCGTGTCCGGCTTCGTACCAATAGATGGTGTAGGGCTTGCCCACCTGCTTCATGGCCCGTTCGAACCCCGCCACCATGTCGCCGGTGATGAAGGTGTCGCGGCGGCCGAAATGCCCCAGCACCGGCCCTTTCAGATGCCCCAGCTGGTCGGGCGACAGGTTGACCCGGCCATAATAGACCACGGTGGCATCCATGGGCGCGATGGTCGAGGCGTTCAGCGCCCAACCGCCGCCGAAGCACCAGCCCACCACGCCCAGCCGGCGATTGCCGTCGG
>DATGXU010000333.1:0-1516 GCA_035298685.1 Magnetospirillum sp.
CGCGCGGCCATTGTGTCGCTGTGCCAGAAGTCAGGAGCGCGCATGGGCTTCCTCGGCGTGTGTCAGCAGGGGCGCAAGGGCGTTCAGCACCGCGTCGGGCACGCCCGCCTGGGCCGCTGCCCAAGCCGAGGCAGCCTCGCGCCGGCGCTTCAGGTATAGCGGATCGGCCAGCAGCGCCGCCACTTCGGCGGCCAGGGCGGCTTCGTCGGCCACCTGGACGGCGGCGTCGGCGGCGATCATGGCCGGAGCCATTTCCGGGAAATTAGCCATGTGCGGGCCGAACAGCACCGCCGCGCCCAGCTGCGCCGGCTCGAAGGGGTTCTGGCCGCCTTGGGCGATCAGGCTCTTGCCCATCAGCACGATGGGCGACAGGCGGTAGAACACGCCCAATTCGCCCATGGTGTCGGCCACATAGATGTCGCCGGTGGGGTCTTGGCCGGCGGAACGCACAGTCACGCTCGTGCCAAAGGCCGTCAGGTCGGCGGCGATGGCGGGACCGCGTTCGGGGTGGCGGGGGGCGATCAGCGTCAGCAGACCGTGAAAGCGCGGTGCCAGCATCTGGTGGACGCGTGCCGCCAGGGCTTCCTCGCCGGCATGGGTGCTGGCCGCCAGCCACAGCGGGCGGTCGCCGACGATGGCGCGCAGGCGGGCCAATTCGGCATTGTCGCCCGGCAGCTCGGGGCCGGCCATTTTCAGGTTGCCCAGACAGTCCACCCGGGCGGCGCCCAGGGCGGCCAGCCGGCGGGCGTCCTCGGGGGTCTGACCCAGGCACAGGGTAAAGGCCGACAGCATGCGCCCGATGAAACCCGGCGCCTTGCGCCAGGTGGCGAAGGACTTGGCCGATACCCGTCCCTGCACCAGCACCAGCGGGATGGCGCGGCGGCGGATGGCATCCAGCAGGTTGGGCCAGAAATCCGATTCCGCCCACAGCACCAGATCGGGCCGCCAGTGATCGAGGAAGGCGCGGGCATAGCCCGGCCGGTCCACCGGCACGTATTGGTGAATGGCCCCGGCCGGCAGCCGCTCGGCCATCAGCGTGGCCGAGGTGACGGTGCCGGTGGTCATCAGCACCCGCCAGCCGGGCCGCGCCGCCAGCGCCTGGGCCAGCGGCAGCAGCGACAGCGATTCGCCGACGCTGGCGCCATGCAGCCACACCAGCCGGCCATCGGGGCGCGGCAGCGACGGCTGGCCCAGCCGTTCACCGAAACGGGCGGGGTCTTCCTTGCCGCGCTTCATGCGGCGTTTCAGGTAGTGGCCGATCAGCGGGCCGCCCACGATGGTCAGGGCGCGGTAGAGGCCGAAGATCATGCCGGGCTCACCGGCTCGACGCCCATCATACGGTCGGCGCGGTCGGCCTGGGCGTTCATGGCCTCTTCGATGGCGCGGCGGGCCTGGTTCTCGTCGGCGTCGCGCGCCACCAGGATCGGCTCGCCCCACAGCAGGATGCCGCGGGTGAACGGCAGCGGGATGATGAAGCGGTCCCAGGTGCCCAGGCGGCGCTGGGACGAGGCGGAAT
>DATGXU010000334.1:0-2320 GCA_035298685.1 Magnetospirillum sp.
TCGTCGGCGGGTTCGCCGCTGTCGGCGATGGTTCCGCCCAGGCAAGTGGGCGAGCGGCGGGCGAGCCCCAGGCCCAGCAAGGCCGGCAACAGCACCTCGCCCCGGCGGTTCAATGCCTCGACGGAGACCTCGCGGCCGCGCGCCGTCACCATCAGCGGCGGCGCGGCGAAGCCGACGGCACGGGGGCGATAGCGGTTGGGAATGGTGACGTCGCAAACCATCAGCAGGCCGCGCACAGCGTCCAGTCGCTGCGCCAGCGCGTCGATGGCCGCCGGCCCATCGGGCAGGGTTTCAACGCTGCGCTCGACCGACAGGCCGCCTTGGGTGACGAAGCGGCCGGGGGCGGGGGCGTAGGGGGAAATCATGGAAGGTCTCTCCTGGTCGATGCCGCCAGGGGAAAACCGGGAGTGTGCGCGAGGATATGAAACAGGCCGCCCGGTTCCCCGTGGCGTCCTTGGTTTCTGCTTTACGCGTGCGAAAGGGCAAGGCCGCCGATTATCGGGGCCACCACCAATTGCAGGACGGGAAAGCGTGCGTGTTCATGGCGGGCATGCTGCGCCCGAGCGGGCGGGCTTGTCAATCACCTGCGAACAAGTTCGGCCAGCGGAGCCGGCTTGACCGCGCTGGGTTCCAGATAGGGATTGCCCTGCACCAGCACGATGGCGGCGGTGGGCGCGGCGGCGGCGGCGAACAGCATGACCGCCAGCAATTCCGCTTTGGGCTGGTCCACGTAGACCATGGCGATGGACACCATGGTCACCAGCCCCAGAAAGGCCATGCCCAGCCATTTCAACGGGTTGACGTGGGTCTGCGACAGGGCCATGCGCTGTTCGCGGGCGCCGCGCACGTGGATGGCCTGCTCCAGCACCTGGGCATGGCTGGTGGCCTGCAGGCCCTTGGCGACGTCGGCGGCCGACAACACTTCCAGCAGCGCCGCCAGCGCCTCGGATGTCTCGGGGCTGCCTTGCCGATGGGCCAGACGCGGCCACTCGTCCTCGACGGTCATGCGCAGATAACGCTGCAACGCCTCGTCCACCCGCGCGCGCGTCTGGTCGGGCAGATGGCGGGTCAGCGCCTGGATGCTGCGTAGCGCGCCGGCCTCTTGGTACACCGCGTTGGTGGCGCGGTCGTGGGCGTTCCAGGTGTCGTTGGCCAGGAACGCCAGCGTCAGCGCGAACAGCACGCCGATGACGTTGACGAAGGGCGGTGACAGCCCGCGAAAGGCGCGGATGGTGGGGGCCAGGCGCGAATGACCCAGCCACAGCATGACGCCGCAGGCCCCCAGCGTGCCCAGCAGGGCGACCGCCGCCAGCAGGTAATGGTCGTAGGTGTGCAGCATCAGGGGCATTGGATGGACCGGACGGACAGCAATGCCCCATGGTGCCCCACGTCACCCCCGCTGTCGAGGTGCTGACCTCGCCAAAGCGGTGGTGGCCTGGGCGATCATGGGGCGTCCTTTGCGTTTTGCGAACCGTCCGTACCATAGGTCTGAATTGTTTCCCCGGTTTTGCCGGATTGTTGCAGAGTGAAACAAAGGTTGACCGGTTCCCCCCTTCCCATGGTGGGGAGAATCGCGCTATGCAGTGCCCCCTTGGCTAACGGATCGGGAATGACGACCGGTATGACGCGCAAGCTTTTCGGCACCGACGGTATTCGCGGCACTGCCAACCTGGACCCGATGACGGCGGAAACCGCCCTGAAGTTGGGCATGGCCGCCGGCAAGCACTTCACCCGAGGTGACCACCGCCACATGGTGGTGATCGGCAAGGACACCCGCCTGTCCGGCTATCTGCTGGAACCGGCCCTGACCGCCGGCTTCATCGCCGTGGGCATGGACGTGGTGCTGTTGGGACCGCTGCCCACTCCGGCGGTGGCCATGCTGACCCGCTCGCTGCGCGCCGACCTTGGCGTCATGATTTCGGCCTCGCACAATCCCTATTACGACAACGGCATCAAGCTGTTCGGCCCCGACGGCTTCAAGCTGTCGGACGAGGACGAGCTCGAGATCGAGCACATGATGTTCAACGGCCTCGATTCCTATCGCGTCGGCTCGGACCATCTGGGCAAGGCCAAGCGCCTGGACGACGCCGTCGGCCGCTATATCGAATACGCCAAGAGCAGCTTTCCGCGCGGTCTGCGCCTTGACGGCCTGAAGATCGTGGTCGATTGCGCCAACGGCGCCGCCTACAAGGTCGCCCCCACCGTGCTGTGGGAACTGGGCGCCGAGGTGATCCCGGTGGCGGTCAATCCCGACGGCTTCAACATCAACAAGGATTGCGGCTCGCTGCACACCGAGGCCCTGCGCACCCAGGTGGTGACC
>DATGXU010000335.1:0-6728 GCA_035298685.1 Magnetospirillum sp.
CGAGGATGCGGCGGCGGGCCTCCAGGGTCTGTTGCTGCAAGTCGCGGGCGCCGGCGAGATCGCCCTGGGAAAACAGGGTTCCGGCCAGATTGCCCATGCTGATCAGGGTGTCGGGATGGTCGGGGCCGAGGATGCGGCGGCGGGTTTCCAGGACCTGTTGCTGCAAGTTTCTGGCGCCGAGCAGATCGCCCAGATCAGACAGGGTTGTGGCGAGATTGCCAATGCTGATCAGCGTGCCGGAATGGTCGGGGCCGAGTATGCGGCGCAGGGCCTCCAACTCACGCGCATAGTGCTGCTTGGCGGCGAGATACAGGCCGGCGGCATAGTAATAGCGGGCGACCCAACTGATCAAATCAGCCTGCTCGGCGGTTTCCAATACCTCGCTGGCTGCGTGGGCATGGGGAAGGAGCGGGACGAGGCGGGGGTGGTTGCGGGCATCGTCCGCCTGCCGGAAAAGGCGCGTTAATACAGTCACACCAGCCTGTTTCAATGCCAGGCTGCGGTCGTCGGCGTAGCGCAGGGCCATGGTGCGGCAGACCAAGGCGTGGACCACATAGCCGGCATCGGTGATTTCGCACAGGGAACGGGCGGCGACCTTGTCCATGGCGAGCACCGCATCCTCTTCCGCTTGCTCTGCGGTCGGGCCGTCGGCCTGCATGCGGATCGCCGTCAGCAATTCCGAAGGAATGGGCGTGTGCGGAGCCAGATGGGCAGCGACCCGCAGGGCGTCCAATCCATTGCCATCCAACAACTGAATGCTGCGCAGGAAGGTTTGGGCGATGCTTTTTTCGTGGCCGGTGGGCAGTTCCACGCTCAGCTTTGCCGCTAGGCCCAGAGCCTCCTTGCCCGGATTGCGCAGGTCGGCCAGCACCTTGCCATAGCCCTGAATTCGGACCAAATGGCGGGCCAGATCCACGGCCAAGGCGTGGCGGCCCAGTTCTTCGACGATGGCGCGGGCGGCCTTTGTCTCGGTTTCGTTCTTCGGCTGCCGATCAAGGGTCAGCAGAATGTAGGCTTCGTCCTCGCCCAGTTCCGCCAGTTCCACCGGCGTGGCGATGTCGTTCAGCGTGCGGGTGCGGGTGGTGACCAGGGTGCAGCCCAGGGAAACGGTGGGGGCGAACCAGGCACGGGCCTGTTCGGTGTTGAGGCCATGGGGCAGATCGTCCACCACCCACAGATAAGGGCCGGGGCGGGCGGCCATGGCGGTCTCGACGGCCTTTCTCAGCGATGCGGGTTCGGCCGGATCGAAGCTCAGCGTCAGGGCGCGGGCCAATGCCAGGTACTGGTCCAGCAGCCGGCTTTCCGAGATGGGTCCGTCGGCATCGCCGCCACCGGCTTTCAGCCAGAAGACGCCGCCGGGCCAAGCGGCGGCGAAGCGCCGCGCATATTCCTCGGCCAGCAGGGTTTTGCCCATGCCGCCCAAGCCGCGCACCATGGTCGAGCCGTCGCCCGGCCTCAGGCCGGTAGTGGTGGGCGCCACCATGGCTGAGCCGCCCGCGGTCAGCGCGCCATGCACCTGCCAGAGTTCCCCTCGCCGTCCCACGAAGGTCTGGGCGGCGCCCTTGGGCGACAGGCCGAACCATTCCTGGTCGGCGGCGGGCTTGGGAAGCTGGCCGAACGACCCGTCAATCCCCGCGACCCGCGCCTTGATCTTGGCGGCCAGGGCATCGAAATCCCCGAAATCGTCCGGGTTGGCGAATTTCTGTTCCCGCAGGGATTGGGGCTGGATGTGGTCGGCGCCCTTTTCGGGGTTCAGCACCAGAATGCGATCCGGCCCGCCGGCGATGAAGGCCGCCGCCAGCTCCCAATCGCAGGCGCGCCGCTCGGTGTAGGCGCGGGAGTAAAGCGCCAGCAGCACCTTTGACCGGGCCAGCCCTTCATCGATCGCCTGCCGAATGGCGCGGAAGGTTTCGATTTGCTCGGTGTCGCGCCAGACGGTGACACCCGCCCGCTCCAGCGCCTGGACCAAGGGATCGGCCAGGGCGCTGTCGACGCGGGCATAGCTGAGGAATACGTCGAAGCTGCCGGGCATTCATGTATCCCTTGCGAAAGGGCGCGGTTGCACTACCTATGGCTATCGTCCGCTATCTTGTTCGTGCGGGCAACCGACTTTCGCGAGGGGATTATGACCGAACGACACAAGGTTTTCGTCAGCTATCACCATGAGAACGACCAAGCGGCTCGCAATCAGTTCGAGCGCTTGTGCGTTGCCAACGACATCATGATTCCTTGGTCGGTGCGCGATGGCGATATCGACCCGACGCTGCCCGACGACACCATCCGCCAGAAGATCCGCGACGAATTCCTGCGCGAGCCCACGGTGACGGTGGTCCTGGTAGGCACGGAAACCTGGAAGCGAAAGCACGTGGATTGGGAAATCGGTTCCACCATCCGCGACACGCGGCTCAATCCGCGCGCGGGCCTGATTGGGATTCTTCTGCCGTCCTATTGGGAAAAGTACGGCAGCATCAACAAGCACACCATCCCGCCGCGTTTGTGGGACAATGTGGAGCGCGAATACGCCACGCTGCATCGCTGGACGACGGACACGAGCAAGATCCAGACCTGGATCCACGATGCATTTCTGCGCCGTGACAAGGTTCTGCCAGATAACTCGTGCGAAGGGTTCCGCAAGGACCGGACGGGCGAGCGCTGGTGGTGAGCCGAGCCCATTCGTCCGCTCACATCTCGCGCAAATCCCGCACGAAATCGTCCAGCCGCAGCGCACCCGGCAGGTCGCGGGTTTCGAAGACCATGAAGTAGCGGAAATTCGCGCCCGCCTGGGCCGCCCAGTCGCGGCCCAGGGCCAGCTTGGTTGCCGAATCGCTGTTGTCGCGGTCGTCGCCCTTGGTTTCCAGAACCACCACCCGGCCCGAGCGCAGCAGCAGTATGAAGTCGGGGTAGTGGTTGACGGCGCCGTTGATGCGAAAGCCGGTGCGCACCGGGTTGCGATGCCAGAACACCACGTTGTCGAGGCCGCAGATGGCGCGGATGGCGTGGTCCTCGAACCCGTTGACGCTCCATTCCTCCTCGTACAGGCGGCGCTCGTAGGGTGTTGCCGTGGCAGTGGGCGTGATGGAGGCGGGCAGGCGATAGCTGGGCTTGGCGGTCACCTTGCCGGTGCGCAGCAAGGTCTGGAACTGCTCGCCGGCATGGGCCTGCTCCAGCGAGCGGATCTTCTCCTGGATGCGCTTGGCATAGGCGCGGGGCCGCGCGATGCCGTCATGCAGGACGGCGTCGGGCATGGCTTCCAGGATGCGCTGGATGTATTTGCGGATGTCCTGGTCGGCGATGGGCGGCATGCGGCCAATCAGATGGTACAGCCGGGCGGTCATCTGCTGGATCTGCGAGTCGCGTGACAGGCCGTGGAGCAGCGCGGCCACCTGCTGCTCGCGCCGGGCGTCCAGGGTGCGCACGCTGGGGCGGCCGGATTCCTCGACGTCCACTTCGATGATGGGATCTTCCAGCGATTCGAAGGTGATGGCGGAACTGCAGGTCAGCAGGCGGAAGTCCTTGAGCAGGTTCTCGCGCTCCAGCAGCACCTCGGTGCTGTCGGTCAAAAAGCCGATGGGCGGGATGGTCAGGAAGAATTGCGGCAGGTGCATTGCCACCGCCGCCTCTCGCAGCGACGCACGCATGGGTTTCCGGTTCATGGCCGCTTCCACCTCGGGGGCTTGCAGGTTCTGGTCACGCGCGACGGCAGCCAAATGCTCGAACTCTTCCGACTGGCGGATGGCGGCGTCCACCCAGTGGTCGCCGGCCTCGGCCCATTGCGCCGGCGGGGCCGGCGGCGTTGGGCGGTCGAACAAGGTCTCGCGGTTGGGCGCGGCGGGGGTGGCGGTTTCCTCCACCACGCGGTAGTCCCCCTCGCTGAAGCCGGCGCGCTTCAGTCCGTCGACGATGCTGTTGATGGTGCGATGGAACTGGGCCGAAGCAGTCAGGACGTAAGAGCAATTAAGCAACCGGCTGGCGAACGGCCGCGCATGCGGCTGGCGCAGGACGCGGCCCAGGATCTGCTCCACCTCCACCGGCGACTGGCGGTCGGCCAACGACGCCAGCACGTAGGCGAAGGGGCAGTCCCAGCCTTCCTTCAGGGCGTTGACGGTGACGATGAACCGGATCGGGCAGTCGCGGTCCAGCAGGTCGCGGCCGTTGATCTCGTCCAGTTCCGCCGTCTTGATGGCGATGTGGTCGGGGGGAATGCCCATCTGCTCCAGCGTCTTGCGCACCCGCTGATAGGTGTCAACGCCGACCCGGCTTTCCGCCTGGAACAGCACGATGGGGCGCAAGTGGCGGCCCGAGCGGGCCTCTTCCGCCCTCGCCTCGGCCTCCAGCCGGCGTTGTAGGTCGATGGCGTCCTGGTAGACGGTGTCCTTGTCCGGCCGGTTGCGCACGATCACCGGCAGCTTGACCATGCCGGCGTCGCGCAGCGCCAGCGCGTCCACGAACGAGATGATGTTGGCGTCCTTGCGCGGCGTGGCCGTGAGGTCCAGCACGAAGCTGGGGCCAAGATCGGCCAGCATGTCGCGGCTGAGCGGCGAGGTGGCGTTGTGGCTTTCATCCACCACCACCACCGGGGCGCAGGCCCGCAGCAGATCGATGACGGAGGGGGCGCCCTTGTCGCCCATGTCCAATTCGGGGAACCCCACGAAGTCGAGTAAGCGTCCGTTCTCGGTATGAAGGCGCCGGTTGTCCTTGTTGGCGCTGCGCAGGGAATCGTAGGACAGCACCACCACGGTCAATTGCTCGCGCCAGGCATCCGGCGCCATGCCGGCGCCCTGCAACAGGCTCTCCTTGTCGTGCACGGCGATGCGGCCTGAAAAGTCCTGGGCCAGGCGACGGCGATAGGGGTGGGCAGGGTCCTGAAGCGCGCGCAGGGTCTGCTCGACGATGGTGAGCGAGGGCGCCAGCCACACCGCGACGCGCGGCCGCAACCGGCTGTCGGGGCAGGCCCAGGCGAACAGCGGCTGCAACGCCGCCGCCGCGATCAGTGTCTTGCCGCCGCCGGTCGGCACCTTGACGCAGACATGGGGCACGCCGGGCAGGGTGTTGCGGTAGGCCGGCATGCCGACGGCACTTTTTGCCAGCCAATGGACGCGGAAGCCGGAGGCAAGGCCGCCGCCGTTCAGATGGGAGAGGAAGGCGCGCAGATCGGCCAGCACACCGTCCTGATGGGGCTTGAGGTCCATGCCGGGGCTCCTAAAGACGGGTCAGATCGCGCGGGATTTTCTTGAAGACGATGCGGGCGCGCGCCAGGAAATCCTCGCCCAGCGTGCAATAGTCGGCATAGACCACCAGCCGTTCGGGCGGTGTCGCCGCATCGAAGGCCAAGCCGGCCAGGAAATCGTAATCCAGGGTGGTGCCGACGTGCGGCTGATAATGGAACAGCAGCGCCCGCCCGTCGTGGCTGCCCACATAGGCCGGACCGACGGAGTTGTCGCACCCGACCAGTGCCTCGGCAGGAAGGCCCTCGGTGTAGGCCAGGTAGCGGCGCATGGTGTCGATATCCACCGACGGGTTCAGGTGCCCGTCATCGTCGAATAGCGCATGCTGGCCGACCGAATAGAAGGCGAAGCCGCCGCCCAGCCCCGGCACCCGCTTGTCGCCCTCGCCATAGCCGTCCATCACCCGGCGCACACGCTCGGCGGTGATGCTCTCGGCGTAGTCCATCATCTCGACCAGGATGAAGCGCCGGGTGCCGTTGTCTTCGGCGTTTTTCCTCAGAACCGCATGGGCGGTTGTTCCCGACCCGGCGAACGAATCGAGGATGATGGAATTTTCGTCGGTGGCGATGTCGAGGATGCGCTGGATCAGCCTTGTGCCTTTGGGCGTGTCAAAGGCGTTTCCGCTGCCCAGGATGAAGTTGATTTCTTTTTTCGCTTCGTCGGTATGCCCGACGTCTTCGTGGGGCCACCATGTCCACGGAACCAAGCCGTTCACTTCCGAAAGATAGCGGATGACGGACGGTTGGGCATTGCCGTCCTTTCCCCAATAAATTCGGCCTGCGGCTTTTAGTTTTTGGAACTCAGGTTCAATCATAGACCAGCAGCGGCCTTGGGGTGGAAGGTGAATCGTGCCGTTTGGTCCGATGATTTCGTACATCTGGTTCGGGCGATAACCTTGTGCCGTCATCGGAAGGGCTCTCCAGCGTTTGCTGGGATCGGTTTCCTTCCGATTTTCTGGGTTTCGGTAAACGCGAGCCTGCTTCTCGTCCAGGGGGATGAGATTTCGACGGTGCTTAAATGATTTTGGGGTCTTTGCGTAGACCAGGACGTATTCGTGAGCGTCACCAATTGCGCCCCGGTTCTCTCGGGAATAGCGCTTTTGCCAGACATTGGCGGCAACAAAGCTTTGCGGTCCTGCTATTTCGTCCATGAGCAGCCGGGCGCATGGCATTTCTGCGTCATCGATCGAGAACCAAAGGCTGCCGTTCTCGGAAAGAAGGCGCCAAAGTAGCTTTAGCCGCGGATACATCATGCACAGCCACTTGTCGTGGCGGCTGAAATCCTCGCCTTCCTTGCCGACGACCTTGTTCAGCCAGCGCAGGACACGGGGATCGTTCACGGCGTCGTTATAGACCCAGTTCTCGTTCCCGGTGTTATAGGGCGGGTCGATGTAAATGCAGTCGATGCGATTTTCAAATTCTGGAAGAAGAGCCTTTAGTGCTTCCAGATTATCACCATGAATGATGCAATTTTCTATTGACTTGGTGCGGGGATTTTTCGGGG
>DATGXU010000336.1:0-1629 GCA_035298685.1 Magnetospirillum sp.
TCGTCGGCCACCAGCGAAATCGCCCGGTCGGTCGCGCATTCCAGCGATGCGTCGAAAAAGGTGGTTTCGCTGATGCTGGAAATGGCCGACGAGGCGCGCAAGTCCTCGGACCTGTCCGAAGAAGTGAAAAAGGATGCCGCCCGCGTCACCGAAACCGTGTCGGGCTTCAGCCGCACGCTGGGGCGCGTCATCCGCACCTCGACGCCCGAGGTCGATCGTCGCCGCGATCCGCGCTATGGCGTCTTCGTGCCGTGCCGCGTGTCCATCGCCGGCCGTGACCATGACGCCATTCTGGCCAACCTGTCGGCCGGCGGGGCCTGCCTGCAAGTGGACGGAAGCCAGGTTTCGGTTGGACAATCCGTGACGCTGGAATGCGGCGCCCTTGGCAGCAAGCGCGAGACGCGGGTGATCGCCAGCGAAAAGGCGGCCGTGCATGTGGCCTTCGCCAGCGAACGCCTGGACACCGCCATGGTCGAGCGCGTCGGCCATGACGGCGCCTTGGCTCTGTTGGAAAAAGCCAAATCCGACCACGAAGCCTTTGTGGCCGGGGTGGTGGCGGTGCTGGACGGCAAGTCGGCGGCAAAGGCGGCCGACCTTGCCAACCATCACACTTGCCGGTTGGGCAAATGGTATGACGCGGTTTCCGATCAACGCATTCTGCAGTGTCCGGCCTTTGCACAGATGGTCGAGCCGCATCAGCGGGTGCACGAAAACGGCAAACGCGCGTTGATGGCTCATTGGCATGGCGACGCCGAGGGCGCCCGGGCTGCGGTGGCCGATCTGCGCCGCGCATCGGCCGATGTGCTGGGCCTGCTGGAGCGGCTGGCCGGGCAGGTTCGGGGCAGCCAAGCGCCCGCCGCGTGACAATAAGGGGCGGGGGCCGTATCATCCGGCGCATGCGTTCCGTCATTCTTGCCGTGTTGTGTTCCCTGGCGGCCTTGCCCGCCGCCGCTCAGGACACTTGCCGCGACGGCAGCGGCCTGCCCGAGCCCCGCGTTCAGGAAACCGCGCCCCAGCCGAACCAGTTCTATCGGGTTGCCGGGCGGGGGCTGGCCTGTGCCGTGGGCAATGCCGAGGGCGAAGCCATGAGCCAGCACGAGCGCCCCGTCACCTTTCTGCCCTGTCTGCGCATCGGTGCGGTCGGCATCGCCGACGGGCGCGCCGCCGTCGAGCAATTGCTGGGTCAGCCCCAGCGCACCCGTGACCTGAACCGGCGCAGCCAGTTGCGCGTCTATGCCATACCGCAACGCTCGCTGCCCGAGCCCATGTATGTGGTGACCTATCAGGACGACGTGGTGGTGGGGCTGCAGATGTTCGGCCCGCCGACCGAAATGCCCGCCACCTTTGCCGGGATGGCGCTGGGCGATCCGGTGGAAAAGGTGATCGACACCTTGGGTACGCCGTCGCGCCGCTGTCTTACGCGCTCGCCGGGGACCGAGACATGGATGTGGCAGCCGTTTCCCATCGGCGTCGACGTGCTGGACGGCCGCGTGGTCGGGTTCAAGGTGACGTGGCCGGCCGGGCGGCCCACGCCGGACTGATACAAAATTCCGGTGAGTGGAACTCATCGGGATTTGGTTAGGCCCAAGGGGCCGCGCGGCTTATGCCGCGGGAGGCCAGTGTTTCGGA
>DATGXU010000337.1:0-16079 GCA_035298685.1 Magnetospirillum sp.
ATTCCGCCACCGCGTTCATCAGGGCGCAGCCGGAATAATCGTCGCGCTCGAACCACTGCCGCAGCACCACGAACAGGTTCTCCAGCCGTTGTCGAGGCGTGTCGCCCGCCACACGCAGGGCCGCGCGCAGCCACGAGCGCCATTCCTCGCCCTCGCGGCGCAACACCGCTTCGACCAGTGCCTCTTTCGAGCCGAACTGGTTGTAGAGGGTCATCTTGGCGGTGCCGGCCTCGGCCAGGATGCGGTCGATGCCGGTGGCGTGGATGCCGTCGCGGCAGAACAACTGCCGGGCCGCGATGATGATGCGTTCCGCCGGGCGGCTTTCCTGCCCGCCTTGCTGCTTGCCCAACCTTTCGCCCCTTCGTCTGCCGGCCACCGGTAGACAAACCTGTATGTCTATTTTCCATGCGATGACAAGGAGAAAACCATGCCGCACACCAAACCCGCCATCACCGGCTGCCTGGCCCGGCTCGAGCCCATCGACAAGGATGGCCTCGACAAGCTGGCCGCTGCCGGCAAAGCCAATCCGGATGTGATCAAGACGGTGAAATGCCGCACCGTCGCCGAAGGCCGCTTCCGCCACGCCAACTATATCCGCGATCTGCCCGCCTATATCGTCGACGAGCCGCCGGCCCTGCTGGGCGACGACACCGCGCCGAATCCGTCGGAAGCCGCCCTGGCGGCGCTGGGGTCGTGCCTGGCGGTGGGCATTCATGCCAATGCCGTGGCCCAGGGCATTCAACTGGGCAAGCTGGAACTGGCGCTTGAAGGCGATCTGAACATCACCGCCGTATGGGGCACCGGCGACCTTTCCGAAACCAAGCCGGTGGGCTTCACCGAGGTGCGGGCCTCGGTGGTCGTGGACGGCGACGCCCCGCGCGAGCGTCTGGACGCCCTGGTCCAGCATGTCCTCAAGTGGTCGCCGGTGGCCAACACCTTCATCCGGCCGGTGGCCCTGAAGGTGGGGCTGGCGGAAGCGGGGAGGTGACAATGGCCTGGACCGAACTGCGCCGCCTGGTCGATGCGGAACTGGCGCCCCTGGTGGGCGCCATCGACCGGGACGGGCATTATCCCGAAGCGGTTCTGCGTGGCTTTGGCGAGGTGGGCCTTTATGCCCCCCATGTGGCCGGTGCGCCGGGGGATGGCGGCTTGATGCGGGCCATTCGCGGCATGGCGGTGGTGGGGGAAACCTGCCTGTCCACCGCCTTCGCCGCCTGGTGCCAGGACGCTTGCGGCTGGTATCTGTTCAACAGCGACAATGCCGCGCTGCGCAACGATCTGCTGGCCGACGTGGCGGCGGGCCGCCAGTTGGGCGGTACCGGCCTGTCCAACCCCATGAAGTCGTATGCCGGCATCGAGGCCGTTCGGCTGACCGGCGAGCGGGTCGAGGGCGGCTATGTGGTCAACGGCGTGCTGCCTTGGGTGTCCAATCTGGGCGAAGGCCATGTGTTCGGCGCCATCTTCACCGTCCCCGGGCGGGATCAGACGGTGATGGCGCTGCTGCGCTGCGGCCAGCCCGGCGTCTCCATCGCCCAGCGCAGCCATTTCTGCGCGCTCGAGGGAACGCGCACGGTGGCGGTGATGGTGAAACAGGCCTTCGTGCCCGACAGCCTGATCCTGGCAGATCCTGCGGAACCGTACCTGATCAAGATCACGCCGGGATTCATCCTGCTGCAGGCGGGCATGGCGCTGGGCATTCTGCGTGGCGCCGTCAACGCCATGCACGAGGCCGACATCACCCACGGCCACATCAACGCCTATCTGCCCGAGCGCCCCGACATCTTCGAACAGGCTCTGGTGGACCTTGAACGGGCGGTTGAGGGGCTGGCGGCCACTCCTTACGAAAACTCGCCCGACTACATGCGCCAGCTTTTGCAGGCGCGGCTGAGCGCCGCCGAATGGGTGCTGCGCGGCGTCAACGCCGCCATGTTGCACGCGGGCACCAAGGGCTATCTGATGGATGGCGCGGCGCAACGCCGTCTGCGCGAGGCCTATTTCATCGCCATCGTCACGCCGTCGATCAAACACCTGCGCAAGGAATTGAGCGAGATCGAGGCCGGGCGGGGATGCATGCGGCTGTGGAAAAGCCGCTGCCATTGAAAAATCACGGGCCGGGTCGTCTTGCCTTGACGGCAAGCGCCGGACCCGCCGATCAGGCGGTGGCGGCCGCGCAAATGCCCAGCGGGCCGGGCACGGCATCGGCGCGTTGCCGTGCCCTGGCCTGGTCCCGCACAAGCTGAGCGAATTGCTCGGCCGTCATCGGGCGCCCCAGGAAATAGCCTTGGGCATATCCGCAATCGTTCGCGCGAAGGAAGTCCAGCGTCCACTCGTCCTCGATCCCTTCGGCGATGGTTTCCAATCCCAGGCCGCGGGCCATCTGTATGATTGCCCGCACAATGGCGACACTGGCTTCGTCGCGTAGGTCGCGGACGAACGACTGGTCGATCTTCAGCTTGTGGACGGCGAACTTCTTCAGATAGGCAAGGCTGGAATAGCCGGTGCCGAAATCGTCGATGGAAAAGCGCAGACCCTGTTCCCCCATGCGACGCACGCAGCGCAGGGTCTTTTCGCTGTCCTCCAGCAGAATGGATTCGGTGAGTTCCAGCTCCAGCAGGGCGGGGCTCAGCCGGCTGTGGTCCAGCGCCTTGACCACGGCGGATTCCAGGCTGCCGCGCGTGAATTGCACGGCCGAAATGTTCACGGCAACCGTCAGCGGCTCACCCTGCTTCTGCCACTCGGCGGCCTGCCGGCAGGCCTCGTGCAGCACCCATTCACCGATGGGCACGATCAGTCCGCTTTGTTCGGCGGCGGGTATGAAGGCGTTGGGGGCGATCAGCCCGCGGTCGGGGTCGTTCCACCGCAGCAAGGCCTCGGCCCCTACCAGGGTGCCGGTGGGAATATGGAACTGCGGTTGATAGTGAAGGGTCAGTTCGTTGCGGTCGATGGCGCGGCGCAGCCCGTTTCTGGTGCGGGAATGAAAGGCCGCGTCGGCGTTCATGTGTTCGGTCAGAAAACGGTAGCTATCCTTTCCCGATCGCCTGGCTTCGGTCGCGGCCAGATTGGCTTTGCCCAGCAAAACGTCGAAATCGGCGCCATCGTCGGGATACATGGCGATGCCCACCGAGGGAAGCACGCTCAGGTACGGTTGCTCGGGCGAGATTTGCCGCATTGCGTCGAGAACCTTGGCCGCCACGCCGGCGGCAGCCTCGACGTCGCGGACCTCGCCCAACAGAATCAGGAATTCGTTGCCGCTCTGGCGGCTGACGGTGTCGCATTCCCGGATGCAGTGGTTCAGCCTGTCGGCGGCCTCGCGCAGCAATTCGTCGCCACAGGAACGGCCCAGGGCCTCCTTGACGCCGTCCATGCCGTCAAGGGTGACCACCATCACCGCGACCTTGCTGCCCCCGCGGGAAGCATAGGACATAAGCCGGTCAAGCCGGTCGCGCGCCAGCAGGTGGTTGGGAAGGCCGGTGACCGGATCGCGATGGATCAGGAAATCCACCTGCGCCTCGGAATTGGCGATGCGGTCCTTGAGCGTCTGCAGGCGGATCAGCAGCGCAACGCTGAACAGGCTGGTGGCGATCAGCCCCAACCACGGCCAGCCCGCGTTTCGCAGTGGCACAAGGTCGGGCATCGCAAGCAGCAGTTCGGCGACGGCGCCAGCCCCGTCGATCATGTCAACGTATCCACTCGCAATGCCCGAAGGCATGCAGCGTCAATCCGGTACGGCGCTCGGCCTCGTCGACGGCGGCCACCACGTCCCGCCAGTGCAAGCCCTGCGCGGTGGCCTTGAGAATGATCGAATCGACCAGACGCTGTGGCTGGTGGAAGTCCGCCAAAACCTCGTCCAACAAAGTCGAGATCCTTGGGTTGAGACGCCCCGAGGCCCCCTGAAGAAAATCCGAAATCATGTCGGCCGCCCCCATTTGCATGCCCTAAGCGGTTGGCGCCGTTTTCGGAAATGCCGGCACGATCTTGCTGGTCGCCATTGTCCCGAACCCCCCGGTTTGGCCAGGCCGACGAGCAGACCCGACCTATAGCCAGGGGATTTTTGCCTGAACACGTGCGGATGTGCGCGCTGGCTAAGGTATAACCTGTGCGTTCTGACGAGAGCTGACTTTTAGCCGGATGGATAATGCACGCGGCGGATTCATGGGGCGAACCGGGCCGCGCGAATCATATGCCAGTGTTCAGGGGAGACCTGGGTGTCGTCGGCGAGCGATGCGACAAGGGCGAGTGTTCGCCGGGATAAAGTCCCAGCGGTGACGGAATGAAGGGGGATTCTCGCCACCGCTGGGGATGCCGTGTACGGAGCTAGGAAACCGCACCCGGCGCCAGAAACATTAGCGCCAAATTTATTGCTATCAAGATCGCTTCCGAGACTGACTTTCAGGTGTACCAGATGGTCAGGTTTCGCTTATCAGCCCTGAACGAAGGGCTACCACGGCCGCATGCGATCTGTTCTTGACCCCCATCTTCCTGAAGATACGGGTCAGGTAAAACTTGACGGTCACTTCCTGAAGATCGAAGGCGCGGGCGATTTCTTTGTTCGACGCGGCCGCGACCACCATCTTCAACAGTGCCAGTTCGCGCTCGCTGAAATCGCCGCTGTCCAGCGAACCCTTTGGTTCGCCGGGTTGCGATTGGGCTTGCGGCGGCGCCGAGACTATGAACTCGGTGGGGACGTAGGTGCCGCCGCTGGCAACCAGCGACACGGCGGCGGCGAACACCGCGCCGTCCAGGGTTTTGGGCAGGAAACCCTTGGCCCCCGCCTGAATGCAGGCATAGACGTCGTTTTCCATCGCCACGCCCGACATCACCACGACGGGTGCGCCCTTGGCGGCGGCGACCACCTGCTTCACTGCCGACAGGCCGTCGGTGCCCGGCATGGAATAATCCAGCATGACCAGATCAGCCTGGCCGGCGGACAGAAGTTCCAGGGCACCCGCAAGGCTTGTCGTCGCACAGACCTCAGCCTTGCGAAATACTCGCATAGCTTGTTGCCGGGCGGCGTCCAGATAAAGGGGGTGGTCATCGGCGATGACGATTCGCAAACCGCGCTCCATTGCTCACAGACGCTATGGCATAGGATACAGGGCAAGTAAATTCAACCCTAATGCCAACGTCGAGGTTCGTCCAGAAGTATGTATACGATAGGGTAAGTTCTTCCTAGCCTTATCCATTGGGTTGATGCCTTCGACCTCTGGGACGGTGCGGCGATATGGTTGCGAAATCAAGAAAAACCAACTTAATAGGGGAGGTTTTTAGAGGAATTCCCAGGTGCTTGCCGGTGCGCGGGGCGTTTAGTTCGTTGGGCGGAGGTGCGCCCCTTGGTGCGCGGTGGTGGCGAGCGGTGTCCGGTCGCTTATAGGTGCGCCGTCGAAATATTTTTATCGGGTGGACGGCGCGACTTTCTTTGCGGGGCTCCGTCAACGCCGACATTACCCGATCGACCCGAAATGTTTCTGTGGCCGCGCAACTCATGAAAGGCGAAGGGGCGAAATAGACTTCTGATAGGTCACACCATGATTTTTTAGCCTTCCGCCAGCGTGCGGCCGTGGCGGCGGCGGTAGACAATCACCCAAGGTTGTCATAAGTCGCATCTGCGGCGAGAGAAAGACGTGGGGCGATGTTGGCGTGGGTACGGTTTCGTAAGGCATTGGCAGCGGCGGTCGCACTTTGGCCGCTGGTCGCGCATGTGGGTGCCGAAGCGGCCGAGCAAGGTCAGGTGCCCCGCACGATCGTTGTGGCTATGGTGCCGGACTATCCACCCTACAGTTTTGTCGATGGCTCCGGAGAGCTGAAAGGCGCCATCCGCGATCTGTGGGACCTGTGGTCGGCCCATAGCGGCGTCGCCGTTCAATATGTGCCTGCCGACTGGCAGGCCGCCCACGCCATGGTTCTCGACGGGCGCGTAGACGTCATCGGCACAATGCCCCAGCCGCGGGCACGCTATGCGGATGATCTGGAATATTCGCGCCAGGAACTGGAACCGCTGACCTATCACCTGTTCCATCGTCCCGAAGTCGCCTTGCCCGAGCTTGGCGACGACACCAATGCGGACGGCCTCAAGGGGTTCACCATCGGCGTGGTGGCGAACGGCAGTTGCGACCGTTGGCTGGCGGAGCGGGGGCAGCAATTCATTCGCTCCTATCCCTCGTTCGCCCAGATGACTCAGGGGGCCGAGCGGGGCGAGGTCAACGTGCTGTGCAGCGGCCGCGGCAGGGCGCTGATCGGGCTGGAGAGCCGGCGGCTGGGAACGTCCTTCAACACTTCGCCCACGCTGTTCACAGGCGGCATCCATTGGGCGACCCGCCATTCCGATGGCGCCCTTCATGCGGCGATCGAGCAGGGGTTCGCACGTGTCGGCGCCGAGGAAAAAGAGGATATAAAAGCCCGCTGGCTGCCACGGACGCCCTGGAATGCTGCCGATCGTCCGCAGGGGCATCTGCTGGCCTATTACCTGCTGGCGGCGGTCGCCGCAGCGTTGGTGGTGATGGCCTGGAACGCCAATCTGGTGTGTCGCATCCGCCGCAGCCGCAAGAAAATGAAGCAGACCGAGCAGCATTTCGCCGCCCTGATGCGCAACCTGCCGGACATCGCCTGGCTCAAGGACGTCGACGGGCGCTTTCTCGTGGTGAGCGACGCCCTGGCGCGACTGTGCGGCGTCAACCGCGCCTCCGACATGATTGGCAAGACCGACCTCGATTATTTCCCGCCATCCATGGCCGAGGGCTTCCGCCGCGACGATGCCGAAGTGCTGCGAAGCCTGACGTCGAAGGTTGTCACCGAACGCATCATCGACGCTGCCGGTGCGGAAACCTGGATCGAAACCATCAAGTCGCCGATTTTCGACGAACACGGTGCCTGCACGGGAACGGTGGGCGTTGCCCGCGACGTCACGCGGCGCGTGGTTGCCGAGGAACGCCTGAGCAAGAGCGAGGAGGAGTTCCGGGCGCTGGCCGAGCATACGCCCGATACCGTGGCGCGCTATGACCGCGACCTGCGGCGCACCTATGCCAACACAGCCTTCGCGGCGGCGGCGGGAGTTCCGGCCGAGCAGCTCATGGGTGCGATCGCCGGCGAAAGCGGAATGGGCGATTGCGGCCAGGCCTATCGGGCCGCCATCCGTGCCGTTTTCCAGACGGGGGAGGAAGGCGAGCTCGAGTTGTCCTGGCAAGGCGGAGACGGCCGGACGATCACGGCCGATGTCCGGCTGGTACCCGAACGGGATGCCGAAGGGAACGTGGTCAGTGTGCTGTCGGTCGGGCGCGACGTCGGGCGCCTGAAGGAGACGGAAGCACAATTGCGCCAGCACGCCCTGCGCCTCGGCACCATGATCGACAATTTGCCGGGGGTGGTTTACCGCAAGGAGTACGTGGCCAACGACAACCGCATCGTCTTCGTCAGCGAAAGCCACCGCGAGCTGACCGGTTACGATTTTGAAAACGTGCGGCAGCTGACCTTCGACGAACGCCTGAACCGGCTGTGGCATCCCGACGACGCCGAGGCGTTGCGCGCCATCTCCGAACCCATCCGCGAGGGCGCCGGCAGCGCCGAAGGCAAGGCGCGGCTGCTGCGGCCGGATGGCACGGTGGTCTTTGTCGCGATCCGCGAAAAGGTGGTGCTGCGCGCCCCCGACCGCATCGTCGTCGAAGGTCTGTTGTTCGACATCACCTCGGAAGAGCTGGCCAAGCGTGATCTCGAGGAAAGCGAGCAGCGTCGGCGGCGTGCCGAGGAGCGGCTGAACGAAAGCCGCCGTTTTCAGGCTCTGGGGCAGTTGGCCGGCGGCATCGCCCACGATTTCAACAATCTGCTGGGCGCCATTCTCGGCTTTTCCCATTTCATCGTCGAAGATTCGGCACCCGATTCCGCCACCCATCGCTTTGCCAGCAAGATAGTGGACGTCGCCCAGAAGGGCAGGGGAACCGTCGAGCAGATCATGAATTATTCGCGCCAGAAGGAACTGGTGCGCACCCGCTTCACCCTTCAGGACGTCATCACCGACGCGCTTTCGGTCTGTCAGGCCAACAGCAACGGCGACGTTTCCTTCGTCGCCGACCTGAGCCTGGGGGCAACCTGCATCGAGGCCGACAGGGACCAACTGACCCGGGTTCTGGTCAACCTGTGCCTGAACGGCCGCGATGCCATGGACGGCCGCCAAGGCACGATTTGCGTCGGCGCCCACGAAGGCGTGATCGACCCCGAGGCCTTGGTCCGTCTGGTGGAGCGCGACATGTCCGGTGCCGCGGCGGACATCGAGACTTGGCAGGACGCCGCCGGCTATTCCTGGGCGGTGGTCGGACAGCTGCCCCGACAGCAACCCCACATCTCGCTTTACGTGGCCGACAACGGGTCGGGCATGGACCCCAAGCTCATTCAGCAGATATTCACCCCGTTCTTCACCACCAAGGATCGCTCACGCGGGACCGGTCTTGGGCTGGCGGTGGTGCATGGTATAGTGCTCGCACATGGAGGCGCGTTGATGATTCGCAGCAAAATGGGTGAAGGCTCTCGGTTTGATATCCTGCTGCCTCCCGGCGGTTCTCGCGACGTCGAGGGCACCGTTTCCCAGCCCAAAACCGGACAATCGGCAAAGGCGCGGGTTCTGCTGGTCGACGACAACGCCGATCTTTGCGAGGCCATGGCCGAGGCGTTGCGGCGCATGAACTATGCCGTCGATCCGTTCTCGGACCCGCTGTCGGCCATGGACTCGTTCAACCGCACGCCCGACGCCTGGAACCTGGTGATCAGCGACCACATCATGCCCGGCCTGCGCGGCGTGGACCTCATTCGCAAGGTTCGCGGCGTCCGCCCGCAGCTTCCCTGCCTGCTGTGCACCGGCTTCGCGGAAGAACTGACCGAGGCGGCATGCAAGGAAGCGGGGGCGTTGGCCGTGCTGCGCAAGCCGGTGGGGCTGCAGGAAATGGTTTCCGCCATCAAACTCGCGCTGACCAGCTGATCGGCAGCAGGATCAATGCTGTAGACGTGGCCGGCGCCGCTCTTGCTTTCACATGGTCATAGCCTTAGGTTGAGAAAATCCTGAAAAGCTAGGGCAAGATTATTGTGGTGGCGATGGGGGAGTCGGTTCAGCCTGAGGAACGCCCGACATTCTGGCGAAGCCGGGTCGGTCGGCGGTTGCTGCTCTCCATTCTTGCCTTCAGCTCGCTGATTACGTTGCTGGTCACCAGCTTCGACTTGTACCTGGAATATCGGCTGGGCGTCAGCACGATCAAGGATCGTCTTCACCAGATCGAACTCAGTTACGCGGCTCCGCTGGGCGAAAGCCTGTGGAACCTGGACAAGCGCCAGATCGAGCTGCTGCTGCGCAGCATCGCCGATCTGCCCGACATCCGATCCGTGGAGGTCAGCGAAACCATTCTTGGCAGCCGCGTTCATTTCGCCGTCGTCAAGGATGCGACAACCACCGACGCCGGGGAATGGCGCGACATTCCGATCTCGTGCAATTGCGGCGGCAGCATCCGGCAGATCGGCGTGCTGCACGTGGAAGCGACGCACACCAATCTTTATCGTGGCATCACCCAGCATGCGCTGGTGCTGCTGGCCGGGCAGACGGTGAAGACCTTCCTGGTTGCGACCTTCATCCTGTTCGTGGTGCATCGGCTGGTAACCCGCCATCTGCTTGATCTTGCCGGCGCCATGGCCCGCTTTCATCCCGGCGCGGTGCGGCCCATGGCGATCCGCCGCCACGGCAGCGGCCAAGGCGACGAACTGGACCAGGTGGTGGTCACGTTCAACGCCATGAGTGAACGGCTGGAACGGCACGCCGCCGAGATAGGCGCCGCCAACGCCCGCATGGCGGCAATATTGGACAACATCCCCGATCTGGCCTGGGTCAAGGATGGCGACGGGCACTACATCGCGGCCAATCGCAAACTGGCCAATACCCTGGGGCTTGCCGATCCGGCCCACATGGTCGGGAAAAGTGATTTCGATTTCAGTCCGCCGCAGATCGCCGAAGGCTATCGCCGCGATGATCTCGCCGTCATCCAATCGGGCGAGACCTTGCGCACCGATGAAACCCATGTGCGCGCCGACGGTTCGCTCTTCCGCATCGAAACGATCAAAAGCCCCCTGAGCTCGCCGACGGGCGAGATCATCGGCACGGTGGGTATTGCCCGCGACGTGAGCGAACGCCGGCGCATGGAAGAGGCGATGCGGGAAACCGCGACCCGGCTCGAGGCGCTGATCGCCAACGTCAAGGCCACGCTTTTCCGTTCGACCTGCTCGGTCACCGGCCCGCGCTTGACCATGAAGGCCTATGGCCAATCGGTGTCGACCGAGCTGGCCGCCGCCATCAATTCCATGCCGTTGGCCGAATTGCGGCTGAAATTCTTTCCCGACGACCAGGATCGCGAATTCGACGCCATCGGCATCGAGCTTGGGCTGCATGGCTATATCGAGCATATCTGCCGCTATGTGGCCCGCAACGGCGACATCCGCTCGCTGTTGTTGCGCGAGCGGGTGATCGCGCGCGAGGGCGATTCGCTGGTCACCGAGGGCTTCGCCCTGGACGTCAGCGAGGAAGTGTCCATTCGTCGCCGGCTCGAGGCGTTCATCCGCCACCTTCCCGGCACCATCTTCCGCCTGCATTACCCCATCGACGGACCCAAGCAACTGGTGTTCGCCGACGGCGCCAGCAACCTGTCGCGCCGCCTGGTCGCCTTGCCGCCCGAAGAGTACATGCAGGCTTTCCATCCCGACGACCGCGAGAGGCTGTTCGTCGAATTGCCCAAGTTGCTGAGGGAAAAGGGGGAAGTCACCCACCTTTTGCGCGTTCGTGGTCCGGATGGAACGTGGAGATGGGTTCGCGCCTGGGAACGCGTGGTCGAACGATATGGCGACGAAATGTTCACCGAGGGCATTTCGCTGGACGTCACCGACGAGATGATCGCCAAGCAGGCGTTGGAAGCCAGCGAGCTGGAGTTCCGCACCCTGGTGGAAAACTCGCCGAACATGGTCATCCGCTATGATCGTGATTGCCGTCGCACCTATGTGAACCCGGCTTACGAAGACGCGACGGGCATCAGCCGCAGCGACGCCCTGAGCGGCGTTCCCGATTGGGGGAACAGCGATCCTTCTCAGGCGGAATACGGCGCCAAGCTTCGCCAGGTCATCGAGACCGGCCAGCCGGCGGCCCTGGTGGTCGGCTGGACAAGGCCGGATGGAACGGCGGTGGCCCACGACGTGCATCTGGTGCCTGATCGGGATTTGGACGGGCAGATCGTCGGTGTTCTGGTCATCGGGCACGACATCACCCTGCAGAAGCGGTCGGAACGGCGCCTGCAGGCGCTGATCGACAATCTGCCCGGCCGGATGTATCGCATCACGCGGCGATCCGACGGCATGCGGCATGTCGCCTATACGGGCGGCACCGGGCCCGATTTGTTGGGGATCGAGGCCGAGCCCGACCGGTGGTGGCCAAATTCCGAGCCCACACCCTATATTTCCGCCGAATACTGGCCTCAATTGCAGGCGGAAATCACCCATCAGTTGGACGAACGCGGCGCCTTCCAGATACGCTATCCGGTCGAAGTCCCCGACATGGGGCGGCGCTGGGTGATGAGCCGCGCCAAGGTGGTCAAGCGCACCGACGACATCACCGTCATCGAAGGGCTGCTGCTGGACATCACCGAAGAGATGGAAGCCAAGCAGGCCGTGGAAACCAGCGAACGGCGGTATCGCGAGCTGGTCGACGCGCTGCCGGTGGGCGTGCTGACCATCGACACCGATGGGCGGGTGGTGCTGTTCAACGATGCGGCCGTAAACATTCTCGGTCGTCAGCTGCGGGCGGGCGAGATGCCGGGGCAGGGCAGCGAATGCGGGTTCTGGCCCGATGGTTCCCCCATTTCGATTGCCGATTGCCCCCTGCAAACGGCGATCCGTGAAAATCGCGCGGCTCGCGACGTCGAGATGATTTTTGCCCGTCCCAACGAGCAACGTATCCACGTTCTCGGCTATCCGACCCCCACCCATGACGGCTCGGGGGCCACCACCGGCGGCATCATGGCACTGGTGGACATCAGCGAGCGAAAGCGCACGGAATTGGCGCTTGAGCGGGTCAACCGCGTGCTGCGCACGCTTGGCGCCAGTAACGACGCGCTGGTCCATTCCACCGACGAGGACGAATTGTTCCAGCGAACCTGCGACGCCATCGTCTCGGTGGGCGGCTATCGCATGGCTTGGGTGGGACTGGCCGAGGACGATCCGCAAAAGACCGTGCGCCCAGTCAGCTGGGCGGGAGTCGAGGAAGGCTATCTGGCGAGCACCTCGGTCAGCTGGGCCGACGTGCCGACTGGCCGTGGGCCGACGGGAACGGCCATCCGCACCGGCATGGTGCAAGTGAACCGCAACACCGCCTTCAACACCAAGATGGCGCCCTGGCGGTACATGGCCTTGGATCGCGGATATCGATCCAGCATTTCGCTTCCCTTGAACGGCAAGTCGCGCACGTTCGGATGCCTGTCCATCTATTCCGGCGACCTCGACGCCTTCGGGCCGGATGAATCGTCGTTGTTCGTCGATCTGGCCAACAACCTGGCCTATGGCGTTCGGGCCATGCGCGAGCGACGGCTGCGCGAGGAGATCGAACGCCATCTGCATCAGGCTCAGAAGATGGAGGCGCTGGGCCAATTGGCCGGCAGCGTCGCCCACGATTTCAACAATCTGTTGGGCGCCATCCTGGGTTTTGCCCGCTTCATCGTCGAGGACACCGACCCTGGCCATCCCAGTCGCGGGCACGCTGCCCGCATCCTGTCCGCCGGGCGGCGCGGCAAGGCTCTGGTCGGGCAGATTCTGTCGTTTGCCCGCCGTGGCGAGATGACGCGCGAACGGTTCGCCGTGGCCGATCTGATGACCGAAACCCAGGCTTTGCTGCACGCGACCATTCCGGCCACCACCCAGGTGCTGTTGGATTGCGCCACCGATGCCGAAGTGGATGGCGATCGCGACCAATTGACGCAGATCCTGCTCAATCTGGGCATCAACGCCCACGATTCGTTCGGCGGCAAGAGCGGCACGGTGACCATCACCGTGCATCCGACCAGCGCCGACAGCATGGCCTTTTCGCGGGCGCCGCACCGTCAGGTCAGTGACCCGGAAGCCTCGTCGTCGCTCAGCGTGTGGGAAGACGACCACGGTGTCGCCCACGCGCAGGTGGGCACGGTGGATCTGCGCCACGCCCATGTGTCGATCGTCGTCTCGGATTGCGGCTGCGGCATGAATGCCAAGGTGTTGGAAAAGGTGTTCGCACCGTTCTTCACGACCAAGAGCAAGGGGCAGGGCACCGGCCTGGGGTTGGCAATGACCCACGGCGTGGTTCTTGCCCATGGTGGCGCCTTGCTCGTGACCAGCCAGCCCGGCCGAGGCAGCAGCTTCCAGGTCATCCTGCCCTGCGCCACCGATCCGGCGCCTTCGCCGGAAGAGAAGGACCGGCCGGCTCCTCTGCCGGCATTGGTGCCGGCGCATGTGCTGTTGATCGACGACGACCTGGATTTCGGCGAAATGCTGCTGTCCGCCCTTGAGCGTGCGGGCTTCGAGGTGTCGCCATGTTCGGATCCAAAGGAAGCTCTGGAAGGGGTTCGCGATCACGCCGAGTTCTGGGACGTCGTGGTCACCGACCAGACCATGCCGGGAATGACCGGCATGGACTTGATCCGCGAGATAAAGGCGATCCGGCCCGACCTTCCGTGTGTCCTGTGCACCGGCTATGCGCAAAATGCTCTGGATGAACGCTCGCTTGCCGAGGTCGGTGCCTTCGCCTTGTTGCGCAAGCCCATCGACATCGACGATCTGATCGAGACGGTGGCCCGCGCCACCGCGGCTTCTCGGAAACCTGACGCGGAATGACCGGGCGCCTGCGCGCAGCCGACACGTTTCAGGCCGGTGGCGATTATCCTTTGGTCGCGATAAACCTTACCACCGAGAGCGTGCCGCTATCCTCGGGTTATGCCAATGTTGATATGATCGCGCGTTAATGGCGATTTGTCGGCGGGGCGGTGTTTTCAGGCTCATGAACAACAGGATTTCGCTTCGCAAGGTGGTCGCCGCCTTGGTCACCGTGCTGGTGGCGACGGCCTGGACTGCAGCAGGCCTGAATTTCGTGGAAGTCTGGCAGGCCTACCGGGATGCCCAGAACGTTCTGGCCGCCAACGAACTGGTGGACAGCTTGCTGCAGGCCGGGCAAAGCGTGGCCTATGAACGCGGCCGCACCAATGTGGTGCTGGGTGCCGTGGGGGCTGTTTCGCCGGAAGACCGCGACTATCTTGCCATGCGGCGGCAAGAGGTGGATCGGCAGATAGCCGAGCTGCCTTTGCCCGTCGATGGGCAAGTGCCGGCCGAGGACGATGTAAAGGACGCCTGGCTTCATCTGCGGGCGTTGCGGGCAGAGGTCGACGCCGCAATTGCCGGCCCGTTGCAAAATCGTGATCCGGCGCTGGTGGAAAGATGGTTCGCCGAGGCGTCGTCGCTGATCGACGCGCTGGGGCAGCAGGCTGCGGCCAGCTCGCTTCGATGGGAAAACCTTACCCCGGCCTTCCGGGTGTTCAGCCGCGTGAAGGTGACGGCCTTGGCCCTGCGCGACAGCGAGGGGGCGATTGCGTCTCGAATCAGCGCCGGCATCGCCTCGAAAGAGCCGATTTCGCCCGCCGACATGGAACAGATCATGCGCCTGCGTGGTCTCAGCGACGCCAGGTGGGAGAGCTTGCGTCGCGAGCAGACACTGGTGGGAACCGCCAGTTCCAGCGCGCAGATGAAAATCATAGAAAGCGACTTGTTCGGCGGTCTCAGGGCCATGCAGGGTCGCGTCTTGGCGGCGTCGCGGACCGGTGCGCCCTATCCGGTTTCGCTGCCCGAGATGAAAGAACAGGCGGTTGGCGCCTTGGCCGCCATCTCGCGCCTGTTGGAGCTGGAATCGGCCAACACGCGCGCCTACGCGGACTCTCATTTGCAGCAATGCTACACCGCCGTCGCCTGGCAGGGGCTCGTCGTGTTGCTGTCCGGGGTGCTGGGGCTTGCCACCATCATCATTCTTGTGCGGGGGGTGTTTTCTCCTCTGAGCGCGCTTGAGGGATGCCTTCATGCTCTGGCGCAGGGCGACACCGTTGCCGTTGGCGTGACCGAACGCTGGTTGCCCGCCGAGTTCGGCCGTTTGAACATTGCTGCGCAAGCGTTTCGCGATGCGCTGGTGCAGAAGCAGCAGATGGCCGACGAATTGCGCGAAACGTCGGAACGGCTGTCCAGCATCCTCGACCATCATCCGGGGACGGTCGTTCGCTTCCGCTACCGCCAGGGCGCTCCGAGGGAAATCATCTTTTCCGCAGGCAACTCGCTGATTCTCCGCGAGAGCCATTTGCTGCAACTGGACGAGTCGCAGGACCTTTACCATCCCGACGATCGGGATCTGGTCAACGTGCGCACGCCGCAGATCCTGCGCGAAAAGGGCGAGACGGTCATCACGTTCCGCCGTCGGCGGCTGGACGGGTCGTGGACGTGGCTGCGCGCCTGGGAACGGGTGGTCGAACACGACGGCGACGACATGATCACCGAGGCGGTCACCTTCAACGTTTCGGAGGAAATGCTGGCCAAGGAGGCCCTGGAGCGCAGCAGCACCGAATTGCGGCAGGCGTCGCAGCGCCTTGCCGGTTTGGTGTCAAGCCTTCCCGGGGTGGTGTTCACCGCCAGCATCCGTGGCGCCGATCGCAAGATCACCTTCCTCAGCGATGGCTTCGAACGGTATTGCGGCATGCCGAGCGCCGAATTCCTGGCCATGCCGTATGCCGAGCAGTTCAAGTTTCTGCATCCCGATGATCGCGAGGGCTTTCTGCACCGTTGGGATAAGGCTTCGCCGCGCGAGGTGTGCATCAGCCGCGCCCGCTTTGTCCGCCGCGACGGTGACGTGCGCTGGTTCGAATTTCACGAGCGCGTCACCTCGGCTGACGACCAGGGCTTTTCCGTCGGCGGGGTGGCGCAGGACATCACCGACAAGGTCATGGCCGAGCAGGCGTTGGAGCGCAGTGAGGCCACGCGGCGCAAAATGGAAGAACGCCTGCTGGAAAGCC
>DATGXU010000338.1:0-3855 GCA_035298685.1 Magnetospirillum sp.
GGCGGGGCACGTCACCCGATGAAATCGTCGCCGCCATCCGCTTCGCCCTGGCCGCGCGCTCGTTCACCGGGCAGATGATCGCGCTGGACGGTGGGCAGCATCTGCAATGGGCGGCCGGCGGCACTCCTCCGGAAGAATGACGGCGCTCTCCTGAGCCGTTCGTTTTATTGGATGGCATAGACCCTTGGGAAGACGTGGGAATCCGCCGTCTTGGCCAGTTTTACACAGGGGTCGGGGGCGGGGTGGCTAGTCCGGACCGCGCCCTCTTGTCCAGAGAAAAACGTCGTTTTTTACAGAAGGTTTACCCTTGACGAATGCTAACATATTGAAAAATAACGATTTGTCCAATTTGCCCATTAAATGGGCAAAGCCTTGGAACCCCAGGAGTCGCTAGGGTCGGAGCAAACGCCCCCCAATTTGCCAACAGACTTATCCACAGGAATCGTGGATATTCCCCTGGGCGGCAGGCCTAGCCTGGATTTCCGGGGCATATCATCCTTTGGCTCATCCTTTGGAAGGTGCGTCCCTGCGCATGGTCGAGCAATCTGATATCCCCGCCGAAACCGCCGTGATCGAGGAAGGCGGCACCGTGCCCGGCCCGCTGGCGGTGGGCGTGTCGGTGATCGTGCGCTATCTCGAGACCATGCCCGCCAGCCCCGGCGTCTATCGCATGATGAACGCCAAGGGCGATCCGCTGTATGTGGGCAAGGCCAAGAACCTGAAGAAGCGGGTGGTGGCCTATAGCCACCCCGAGCGTCAGACCCTGCGCATCCAGCGCATGATCGCCGAAACGGCGTCCATGGAGGTGATCACCACCCATACCGAGGTGGAAGCCCTGCTGCTGGAAAGCAACCTGATCAAGAAGCTGGGGCCGCGCTACAACATCCTGCTCAAGGACGACAAGTCCTTCCCCTACATCCTGGTCACCGGCGACCACGACTGGCCGCAGATCGTCAAGCATCGCGGCGCCCGCAACCGGGTGGGCGAATATTTCGGCCCGTTCGCCTCGGCCGGCGCGGTCAACCAGACGCTTTCGGCCCTGCAGCGGGCGTTCCTGTTGCGCTCGTGCACGGATTCGGTGTTCGCCAGCCGCACGCGGCCGTGCCTGCTGTTCCAGATCAAGCGGTGCAGCGCGCCCTGCGTCGAGCGCATCTCGCGGCCGGAATACCTGGCGCTGGTGGATCAGGCGCGCGCCTTCCTGTCGGGCCAAAGCCAGCAGGTGCAGCAGGATCTGGCGGCGCGCATGGAGGCGGCGTCCGAAGCCATGGAATACGAGCAGGCCGCCACCTTCCGCGACCGTATCCGCGCCATCGCCAAGATCCAGGCCCATCAGGACATCAACCCGGCCGAGGTGGCCGAGGCCGACGTCATCGCCCTGCATCAGGCGGGCGGGCAGACCTGCATCCAGGTGTTCTTCTTCCGCGCCGGCTGCAATTACGGCAACCGCTCGTACTTCCCCCAGCATGCCCAGGACGCCGACGCGCCCGAGATCATGGCGGCGTTCATGGGCCAGTTCTACGCCGACAAGCAGCCGCCGCGCGAAATCATCGTCAGCCAGGACCCCGCCGAGCCCGACATCGTCGCCCGCGCGCTGTCGGAAAAGGCCGGCCGCAAGGTGGTGGTGACCTGCCCCAAGCGCGGCGACCGCAAGCGCCTGGTCGAGCACGCCTATGACAACGCCCGCGACGCGCTGGGCCGGCGCATGGCCGAAGGCTCGGCCCAGGCCAAGCTGCTGCAGGGCGTGGCCGACCTGTTCGGCCTGGACGGCCCGCCCGCCCGCATCGAAGTCTACGACAACAGCCACATTCAGGGCACCAACGCGGTGGGCGGCATGATCGTCGCCGGGCCCGAGGGGCTGATGAAATCGGCCTATCGCAAGTTCAACATCCGCGCCGAGGAGCTGGTCCCCGGCGACGATTACGGCATGATGCGCGAGGTGCTGACCCGACGCTTCAAACGGGCGCAAAAGGAAGACCCCGAGCGTGATCGCGGCCAGTGGCCCGATCTGGTGCTGATCGACGGCGGCCAGGGCCAGTTGAACGCGACGCTCGAGGTGTTCGCCGATCTGGGCATCGAGGACGTGCCGCTGGTGTCCATCGCCAAGGGGCCCGACCGCAATGCCGGCCGCGAGCGGTTCTTCATGCCCGAGCGGGCGCCGTTCTCGCTGGAGCCGCGCGACCCTGTGCTTTATTTCCTGCAGCGCCTGCGCGACGAGGCCCACCGCTTCGCCATCGGCACCCATCGCGCCCGCCGCTCGAAGGCGCTGGGGCAATCGACCCTGGACGACGTGCCCGGCATCGGCGCCCGCCGCAAAAAGGCGCTGCTGCACCATTTCGGCTCGGCGCGCGAGGTGGCGGGGGCGGGGCTTGCCGATCTCGAGGCGGTGGAAGGCATCTCCACCGCCATGGCCAAAAAAATCTATGATCATTTCCACCCCCAAGGCTAATATCGCGACCGCCCCGGCGATGGAGGACTCCTTGCCGGTTCATACCCATGGGTGTTCAGCCCGTCCGTGGATTTTCCATGGACTGGCCACCTTCCTAGGCCCCGCCGGATGATGACCAGCCTGCCCAATCTTTTGACCCTGTCGCGCATCGTCGTGATCCCCATGGTCGTCGCCACGTTCTATGTGGACGGCGCCACCGCGCGTTGGGTGGCCTGTGGGCTGTTTGTCGCCGCCGCCGTCACCGACTGGTTCGACGGCTATCTGGCGCGTTCGCGCAATCAGGTGTCGGCGCTGGGCCGTTTTCTCGACCCCATCGCCGACAAATTGCTGGTGGCCGCCGTGCTGCTGATGCTGGTGGCCTTCGACCGCGTCACCCCGGCCAGCGTGCTGCCCGCCCTGGTCATCCTGCTGCGCGAAATCCTGGTGTCGGGCCTGCGCGAGTTCCTGGCGGAAATCCGCATCGGCATGCCGGTCAGCCGGCTGGCCAAGTGGAAGACCGGCATTCAGATGATCGCGCTGCCGGTGCTGCTGGTGGGCGACGTCGGGCCGCAGGAAATCCCGGTGCGCATGATCGGTGAGATCTGTCTGTGGGCGGCGGCGGTGCTGACCATGATCACCGGCTGGGACTATCTGCAATCGGGGCTGAAGCACATGCGGGCGCCGGCCGCCAAGGCGGGGACCGAACCGCACCGGGCCGGCCCATGAAGCTGTTCGGCGTCGCCGGACATTCCGGCAGCGGCAAGACCACCCTGTTGCTCAAGGTCATTCCGCTGCTGACCGCGCGGGGCCTCAAGGTTTCCACCATCAAACAGGCCAACGCCGCTTTCGACGTCGACACGCCGGGCAAGGATTCCTATGAACACCGTGCTGTCGGCGCGCGCGAGGTGCTGGTGGCCTCGGCCCGCCGCTGGGCGCTGATGCACGAATACCGCGACCAGCCGGAATTCACCATGGACCAGCTGCTGGCGCGCATGGACCCGGTGGATCTGGTGCTGGTCGAGGGGTTCCGCCGCTGGCCGCACCCGCGCATCGAGGTCTGGCGCCCCGAGGTGACCAAGGCCCCCATGTTCCCCGACGATCCGCTGACCCTGGCGGTGGCCTCGACCGGGCCGGTGCCGGGGCTTGATCGCCCGCTGTTGCCGCTGGACGACGCCCAGGCGATCGCCGATTTCGTGCTGGCCGAGGTGAACAGATGACCGACTTCGCCCCCAAACCCGGTTCCATGCGTGTGGACGAGGCCCTGGCCCTGCTGTCCGAGCGGGTGGCGCCGCTGGCGGGGTGTGAAACGGTGCCGCTGGCCGAGGCGCTGGGCCGGGTGCTGGCGGAACAGGTGATCTCGGGCGCCAACGTGCCGCCCCACGACAATTCCGCCGTTGACGGCTGGGGCTTCGCCGCGGCCGCGCGTCCCG
>DATGXU010000339.1:0-2751 GCA_035298685.1 Magnetospirillum sp.
GCCCCGAAGGCTTCGGTTATCTGGGCATCCGCACCGGCACGGTGGCGGGCATTCCGGCCCGGCTGATGCGCATCGGCTTCGGCGGTGAGCTGGGCTATGAAATCCATGTCCCCGCCAGCCGTGGCGCCGAGCTGTGGGACAAGGTGGCCCAGGCCGGCGCCGGCCACGGCATCCGTCCGGTGGGCATCGAGGCCCAGCGCGTGCTGCGCCTGGAAAAGGGCCACATCATCGTCGGCCAGGACACCGACGGCCTGACCCATCCGGCCGAGGCCGCCATGGGCTGGGCGGTGGGCCGCAAGAAGGTGGACTTCCTGGGCAAGGCGGCCATGGATGCGCTGGAAGCCAAGGGCCTGACCCGCAAGCTGGTGGGCTTCGAGCTGGACGCCGCCGCCGGCGTGGTTCCCAAGGAAAACCATCTGGTGATCCGGGATGGCGACATCGTCGGCCGCGTCACCTCCATCACCCGTTCCCCCACTTTGGGCAAGGTGATCGGTCTGGCCTATGTGGCCCCCGATCAGGCGGAAACCGGCACCGCGTTCACCATCCGCGCCGACAAGGGCCAGATGGTGACGGCCACGGTGGTGCCGCTTCCCTTCTACGACCCCGAAAACGCCCGTCAGGAGATGTGAGCATGCGTGCCAGTTTCGTCCGCACCCCCCTTGCCGCCCTTGGCGCCCAGCCGAGCCCGGCCGGTCAGGCCCTGGCCGTGCTGCGGGTCCCCGGCGAGAACACCGCCGCGCCCGTGGTGCTCACCGACCTGTCGCCCTTTGCCCGCACCGGCTTCAAGGGTGCCGACACGCCCGACTGGCTGGTGCGCCAGGGGCTGGCGATCCCCGAAATTCCCAACCGCGCGGTCACGCAGGCCGACGGCAGCCTGCTGGCGCGGCTGTCGGCGGGCGAGTTCCTGCTGCTGGGCCGCCCCGGCGATCAGATGGGGCTGGTCGAACGGCTGGATGGCGCCTGGAGCTGGGGCGAGGGCGCCGGCCTGTGCTTCCCGCTGCCGCGCCAGGACAGCCACGCCTGGTTCCACCTGCGCGGCGCCGCCGTGCCGGAGATGCTGGCCAAGCTGTGCGGCGTCGACCTGCGCCGCCACGTCTTTGCCGACGGCGCCGTGGCGCAGACTTCGGTGGCGCGCCTGAACGCCATCGTCATCCGCCAGGGCGACGATTTCCACCTGTTGGCCGATTCGGCCTCGGCGGAATACCTGTGGGACTGCGTGGTCGACGCCATGGCGGAATTCGGCGGCTCCATCGCCGGGGCCAACCACGTTCTGGCGGCCTGACCGCGCTCACACATCGTTTGTTGGTGAAAGGCCGGGCCGGGGTGCCCGGCCTTTCGGCGTTTGTGGGGTGGTGGCTCGAGGTGCCCAGTTTGCACGCAAATTGGGCCGCATCGCCGTCACTGCCTAAAGTATGTGCACAGAGGGTGGGGTTTGGGGCGCAAAAGGGCAAGCGGCCTGCCCTTTCGGCATTCGGCACGGTCATTGCAGGAAACATCGTTGACTGCAATTCCACGCTGGCCGTGCCCGGGGGCTGACGGCTGGGGAACCACCCAAGGGGAGCGCGATGAAGCTCGTTACCGCCATCATCAAACCGTTCAAGCTGGACGAGGTCCGCGAGGCCCTCGGCAGCATCGGCATTCAGGGCATGACCGTGACCGAGGTCAAGGGCTATGGCCGTCAGAAGGGCCAGACCGAGATCTATCGCGGCGCCGAATACGCTGTGAATTTCCTGCCCAAGCTGAAGCTGGAAGCGGCGGTCGACGACGAGTTGGTCGATCCCGTGCTGGAAGCCATCACCCAGGCGGCGCGCACCGGCAAGATCGGTGACGGCAAGATTTTCGTCCAGGAACTGGGCTCCGCTGTTCGTATCCGCACCGGCGAAGCCGGTCCCGAAGCTCTGTAACGAGGGGATAACGCATGACTCTTTCGCTTCGCAAGGCGGGGGCCGCCCTCGCCGCAACGGTTCCGGCGCTGTTTTCCGCCGGTGCCGCCCTGGCCCAGGAAGCCGCCGCCGAGGCCGCGCCGGCCGCCGCTCCGGCGGTGCTGAATACCGGCGACACCGCGTGGATGCTGGTGTCGTCCGTGCTGGTGCTGATGATGCTGGTGCCGGGCCTGGCCCTGTTCTACGGCGGCCTGGTGCGCAAGAAGAACGTGCTCGCCGTGCTGATGCAGTCCATGTTCGGCGCCGGCCTGCTGTCGGTGCTGTGGATCGTGGTGGGCTATTCGCTGGCCTTCACCGAGGGCAACGCCTTCTTCGGCGGGTTCTCGAAGGTGATGCTGGCCGGCATCCTGCCCGACACCCTGTCGGGCACCATCCCTGAATTCGTCTTCGTGATGTTCCAGGGCACCTTCGCCATCATCACCCCGGTCATCATCCTGGGCGGCCCGGCCGACCGCATGAAGTTCAGCGCCGCCATGGTGTTCTGCGCGCTGTGGCTGGTTCTGGTCTATGCGCCGGTCGCCCACATGGTGTGGGGTCCCGGCGGCTATCTGCTGGGTGACGGCGTGCTCGACTTCGCCGGCGGCACCGTGGTGCACATCAACTCGGGCGTGGCCGGCCTGATCGCCGCCATCCTGATCGGCAAGCGGTCCGGCGTGGGCAACGAGAACATGGCCCCGCACAACCTGGCCTTCACCATGATCGGCGGCGCGCTGCTGTGGGTGGGTTGGTTCGGCTTCAACGCCGGTTCGGCCCTGACCGCCGGCGGCAGCGCGGGCGTGGCCATGATCAACACCCATGTGGCCACCTC
>DATGXU010000340.1:0-3402 GCA_035298685.1 Magnetospirillum sp.
CCCAGGCCAACGAATGGGCGGTCACGCGCGGATCACGCTCCGGCCGCGTGGCGTGGCAGTTCATCCAGGATCTGGCCGGCCGGCTGGGCAAGCCGCTGACTTAGACCGTGATGCCCAAAATGTGCATCACGGTCTAACTTAAATCCTGCCCTCGCCGGGCGCTCGCCGCTCTAAGCCAGCAGCGTGTCCATCAGGTGGTAAAGCGGCGCGATGGCCTGCCAGCGCGTGCGCAATTCCGTCACCAGCTCGCCGCTGAACAACAGCGGCTCCAGCGGCCGGTTGCACACCACATAGGCCGACTTGCGGGCGATCCAGTCGGCGACGCAGGGTTCCAGCCCGTCGGGGAGCGAGGGGCGATGATAGCGGTCGCCCTCGACGGTGAAGCCCGCCGCCAACGCCTGTTCCAATGCCGCCTGAAAACGTGCGGGCCGGGCCAGGATGGCGGCGCGCATGGCCTTGGTGGCGGCCGGTGGCGCCGCATAACATCCCATGCCGTGGCGCCAACCGGCGGGGCCGATTTCCAGGAAATAGGCCGGGCGCTGCGGCCAGCCCTCGCCCGGCCGCTTGAAGCAGATCCACTGATTGATGCGATAGGGCGACTTATCGCGCGAAAACCGGACATCGCGGTTGATGCGCGATACCGCCGCCCCCTTGGGATTGGTGTCGAAACCGCCATCGATCTCCAGCATGTGCGGGGCCAGCGCGGCGACCAGATCGCGCAACGGTTCTTGCACCAGCGCCTGATATTCCGCCTTATGGTCGAGGAACCACGCCCGCTCGTTATTGGCGGCCAGTGCGTTCAGGAACACCGGCAGATCGGGCGGCAACCCGGAAAATCCGCTCATTCGCCATCCCCCACGGCGTTGAGATTGGCCAGGATACGCGCCAGAGTCCCCTCGAACTGATCGCGTTCGGCGTCGCTCAGGCCGGCATACCACAATTCGGTCATTTCCGCGGACACCGCCAAAAACCCCTGCCGGAAGGCTTCGTCCTTCAGCGTGCGGCGCACCAAAATGGTGCGGCGGTCGTTGGGCGACGGCACTCGCTCCACATAGCCCTCGGCCTCAAGCCGATCCAGCATGGCGGTCAGCGTCGACTTGCCCAGCGCGGTTCGCCGCGCCAGCTCGGAAATGGCGATGCCGTCGTTCTGCCACAGCGCGAACAGAATGCGCCCCTGGGCCGGATTGATTCCCTGCAGGCCATGACGCTTCAGCAGACGCGCGAATGTGCGCCCCGACAGATGATGCACCTGGGACAGCAGAAAGCCGCCCGGCCGCAAATTATCCATTGTCCAGCCCCACCAGAACCGCCGAACGCAGCTGATGATAATATTTCACCAGAGTCGGCCGCAGCCGCAACACGGCGTAATCCGGGTCGCTCGGCCCCAGCGGATAGTACATCTCCCACCCCGGCTGCCATAGACGCCGCTTGGCCGCTTCATCCTCGATGATCTCCATGTCGCCGCCCAGTGTCAGCCCGCGCCAGTCCGACGGTCGGCAATAATAGGCGGACACCGCCCGGTTGGCCCGCAGATCCAACATCTTGCGCGACGAGGTGTTGGTGGTGAACCAGGCGACGAAGCTGTCGCCTTCCTCCTCCATCAGGTCACGCAGGGCGGGATAGGTGCCGGCATTCAAGAGATTCAGCATGGCCCGGCTTTGCGGGCGCCCGGCACCGTCAACCGTCGTCAACACTACCGCCTCGGCATTCCGCATCAGATCACGTGCCAAGGACGCCATATCCAGATCGTGCATGTTCGCCCCCGTATAGTTCCATATGGAATGGTTCCATATGGAACTATACGAATCAAGCGTCCTCTTCGCCCCACAACAGGCCGATCAGACTGATGACGTCGCCCTTGATGTAGTCGGCGGGGTTGACGGCCTCGGTGCCGCGCCGCAGCTCGAAATGCAGCTGGGTCTGGGTGACGTTGCCCGAGGACCCGACGGTGGCGATCTGCTGCCCGCGCCGCACCTGTTCGCCCTTGTGGACCAGCAGTTGATCGTTATGGGCATAGGCCGTCATCCAGCCATCGGCATGCTTGATCAGCAGCAGATTGCCGAATCCCTTGAGCTCGTTGCCCACATAGGCGACCACGCCGTTTTCCGCCGCCTTGACCGGCGTGCCGCGCGGCGCGGCGATGTTGACGCCGTCGTTGTGCTGTCCCTTGGCCATGGGACCGAATTCGTTGATCACCTCGCCCCGCAACGGCCAGACGAAGCCGCGACCCGCCAACGGCGGTGGCGGCGGCGGCGGCAGGCTGGCCTGCTGCGCCGGCGCCCCCGACGACGGCGCTGGCGACTGGCCTTGCGCGGTTGCCGCGCCGTTGCCGGGACGCGGCTCGGGCGTCAATGCCGGGCCCGAGTTCTGTGGCTCGGGTTCGGGCGGCGGCAACTTGCTGATGCCGGTAGTCGGCGCCTTCGACGGCGGCTTGGCGCCGCCCTGAGCATTGGGAGACGCGATCACCAGCGTGCCGCCATTGCCGCCCGCCGATCCCGCCTGCGCCAGTTGCCTGCCGCCGCCATAGCCCCCCGGCACCTTCAGCTTCTCGCCGACGAAGATGGTATAGGGTGCGCTTTTTCCGTTGGTGCGGGCCAGGGTCTGGAATTCCACCCCCAGCTTGCGCGCCACCACCAGCAGCGTGTCGCCGCGCTGAACCACATATTCGCCACTGCCGCCGGGAATGCGCAGCACCATGCCCGCGTTGATCTGATAGGGCGCCTGCAAACGATTGGCCTCGATCAGGTCGCGTACCGAGACGTTGCACCGCCGCGCGATGGAATAGACCGTGTCACCCGAATAGGTGGTGACCGTGCCCCCACACCCGGCCGGCGCGGCGGCGCCGCGCGTGACCGGGGCACCGCCCCCGCGCATATTGGGGTCGCATGCCGTCAAGGCCAGCGGCGCCAGGGCGACCAGCGCCAAACGCCGCACAACATGGGGTAGGAACGCGCTCATAGGGCGCACTATACAAGCGCGCCCCTGCCAGCGGCAATGCCTCTGCGACGACACAGCGCCAAGGTCAGTCTTCAGGCAGGCCTTCCACCAGCGGCACGAAGCGCACGGGCCCCAGATGGTCGATATGCAGACCGTCCTGGGTCTTGATGATCTTGATCAGATCCTGTTCCAGCGCATGGGCGTCGCCCAGCGGCAGCACCATGATGCCGCCCACCGCCAGTTGGTCCACCAGCACCGGCGGAATGTCGTGGGCGGCGGCGGTGACCATGATGCGCTCGAACGGCGCCTGTTCCGGCCAGCCGCGCGATCCGTCGCCCACCTTGGCGGTGACGTTGTGGATGCGCAGTTGCCTGAACCGCTGCTCAGCTTCCTGCAACAGCGGCTTGTGGCGTTCGATGGTATAGACGCGGCGGCACAGCTGGGCCAGCACGGCGGCCTGATAGC